>CADBPP010000127.1 GCA_902796565.1 uncultured Eubacteriales bacterium
CATGCGCGGACGATCTCGTCCTTCGTGAGGTAGCAGTTCTCGAAGATCACCTTGATGATCGATGAGTGCTCCCGGCAGATCTCTGTGACGGTGTGGATATCCTCGTATACCAGGTCGTATTCCCCGGACTTGAGAAGGCCTATGGGCAGCACCATGTCGACCTCCTGGACCCCGTCGCGGAAGGCCTGGCGTGTCTCCTCCGCCTTGGCGGCGGTGGAGCAGTTGGCATGGGGGAAGCCTACGACGCAGCCGCATTCCACATCGCTCCCCGAAAGGATCTGACGGGCGAAGGCGACATCGCAGCTTCTAACGCATACGGATTTGGTATCGTACTTTATCGCGGTAAGTATGCCCTCTCTGACTTCCTGCCTCGTCATATCGGGCCTGAGCAGGGCGTGATCTATAAGTTTTGCCACATCTTTTGAACTGAGCATGATGGTTTTTCCCCTTGAAATGATATAATATCTGTACCCTATAGTTTATCACACACCCGGGGATGCTGTAAAGCCAAAGGGAGAGCTTTTGTTCACTCCCGCCGGAGCAGGACGGCTTGACTGCACAGCCCCATCGCATTATAATATTGGGAACAATTTTAGGAGGAGAATCACCATGTCGGAAAAAGAAGTACTGCTCACCAAAGACGGATTCTATGAGCTTCAGGAGAGACTGGAGTATCTGAAGACCACCGCCAGGAGAGAGATCGCCGAAAAGATAAAGGTCGCCAGGGAATACGGAGACCTGAGCGAAAACGCCGAGTATGACGAGGCCCGCAATGCCCAGGGATTCATCGAGGGCGAGATCCAGGAGCTGGAATACAAGATCAAGAACGCCAAGATCATAGAGGACAAGAAACAGCCCAAGGGTATGGTAGGCGTAGGAAGCAGGGTCAGGATACTGGACCTGGATATGAACGAGGAGATGGAATACACAATAGTCGGCAGCGATGAGGCGGATCTGGACGCCAAGCGTATCTCCAACGAATCTCCGGTGGGCAAGGCCCTCGTGGGAAGCAGAGTGGAAGATACGGTCACCGTGTCGGCTCCCGGAGGAGAATTCAAGATCAAGATTCTGTCTGTAAAATAATACAGGATAAAGGACAAAATGGACAATAACACCAACGCGCCCGCAAGCGGCGCCGAAAACACCAACGAGATACTTCGCCTGAGAAGGGAGAAGTTCGACACCATGATGGCGGAGGGCAAGGATCCCTTCGTCATAAGGAAATACGATGTTACCCATCACAGCACGGACATAAAGGAGAATTTCGCTTCCCTGGAAGGGAGGGAAGTCACCGTCGCCGGCAGGATGATGAGCAAGAGGGTCATGGGGAAGGCCTCCTTCTGCCATGTCAGGGATCTTCCCGGAGACATACAGTGCTACGTGGCCCGCGACAGCATAGGCGAAGAGGCCTACGCCGATTTCAAGAAGCTTTTCGACGTGGGGGACATCATAGGCGTAAAGGGCACCGTCTTTGCCACGAAGACCGGAGAGATCTCCGTTCACGCCACAGAGCTGACCATGCTCACCAAGAGCCTTCAGATACTGCCCGAAAAGTACCACGGCATGACGGATACGGACCTGAGATACCGTCAGCGCTACACCGACCTTATCATGAATCCCGAGGTGAGGGACACCTTTATCAAGCGCTCTCGCATCATCAGCGAGATCAGGCGCTATCTGGACGAAAGGGGCTTCATGGAAGTGGAGACCCCCATGCTGGTGCACAACGCGGGAGGCGCTTCCGCCCGTCCCTTTGAGACCCATTACAATTCCCTGGACGAAGACGTAAAGCTCAGGATCTCACTGGAACTGTACCTTAAGAGGCTCATCGTGGGAGGCCTTGAAAAGGTCTACGAGATAGGCCGCGTGTTCCGCAACGAGGGACTGGACGCCCGGCACAACCCGGAGTTCACCCTGATGGAGCTGTATCAGGCATACACTGATTACAAGGGCATGATGGACCTCACCGAGGATATGTTCCGCCACCTGGCGAAGACCGTCTGCGGGACTACGGTGATCCCCTATGCCGAAGAGATGATAGACCTCGGAAAGCCCTTTGAGCGCCTCACCGTTGTGGACGCTGTGAAGAAGTACGCCGGGATAGACTGGAACGAGGTGAAGGACACCGCAGAGGCGAAGGCCCTGGCCGACGAGAAGGGGATAGCCTATGAGGAAAGGCACGAAAAGGGCGACATCCTCAACCTCTTCTTTGAGGAGTACTGCGAGGAGAAGCTTATCCAGCCCACATTCATCATGGACCATCCTGTGGAGATCTCGCCTCTGACGAAGCGCAAGCCCGAGGATCCCGATTACGTGGAGCGCTTTGAGCTCTACATCTACGGCAGGGAGATGTGCAACGCCTATTCAGAGCTGAACGACCCGGTGGATCAGAGGGAACGTTTCCGCGCCCAGGACATGATGGCCCTGGCGGGGGACGAAGAGGCCCAGCATACCGACGAGGACTTCCTCAATGCACTGGAGGTGGGCATGCCTCCCACCGGAGGGATCGGATACGGCATCGACCGCCTGGTGATGCTCCTGACGAACAGCCCCGCCATAAGGGATGTGATCCTCTTCCCGACGATGAAGAGCCAGGATGCCCCGAAGCAGTCTTCACCTGAGGCTTTCACGGCCTTTAAACCGGGAGAAGCGATAGACTTTTCCGATGTCGTGATAGAACCACTCTTTGTGGACCAGGTGGATTTCGAGACCTTCGCCAAAAGCGATTTCAGGGCGGTAAAGGTACTCTCGTGCGAAGCGGTACCGAAGTCTAAGAAACTTCTGAAGTTCACCCTGGATGACGGAAGCGGAAAAGAGCGCACCATCCTTTCAGGCATCCATGCCTTCTACGAACCGGAGGATCTCATCGGCCGCACATGCATCGCCATTACGAACCTGCCCCCCAGGTCCATGATGGGCATCGATTCCTGCGGTATGCTGATCTCCGCCGTTCATAAGGAAGGCGGCGAGGAGAAGCTGCATCTGCTGCTGGTGGATCCCCATATCCCGCCGGGAGCAAAGCTCTGCTGAAGCGGGATGATGATACTGATATGACTTACGGGCCTGCCGCTGTGAGCGGCAGGCCTTCTGGTTTCCCTGTAAACGAAAAGATGCACGTCAGGGATGATACTCTCATGTAGATGACCATTAAGAATACGGAGAGCTTCGATAAGCATGGATCACGTTCCGATGGAACGAGACAGACACTGTTCCCACTCTCCCATGCAGGCGCGATAGGGATGATAAATGAGAACAAATTGGGACAGGATCTTCTTCGGGCACCGCAGAGGCGGCGTATTTTCTTTTTCGCAATCATATGATCATTTGTAAACTATCCAACAATATTAAATGTATATAAAGTTGTATTAAAATTATTACATATATACAATTTTTATTGACTTTACATCTGTTATAGTCTACACTTTACAGGAATAAACTATTGCGGCACTGCCGCGGAAAGGAAATCATTTTATGTCTACAGAAGAACTCTCCCTGCAGGCGCAGGAAGCGGAAGATGCAAAGAGACTGAAAAGGTTCAAGTTCCTTTATCCTTTTTATGAGTTCTGCGCGTCTCTCTCAAAGGCGTTCTCGACTTATGTTACATTCTTTTATACCAACGTCTTTATGTTCTCGGTGAACTTCACCGCAACCATCACCCTTACATCCAGTCTGATCTCATGGATCGGAACTCCGGTGTTCGCCGCATTCGTCGACAGCTTCAGCTTCAAGAATGCCAAGTACTGGCCCTGGGTCCTGATCGGATCACTGCTGGTCAACGGAGGCACGATGCTCATTATCGCCCTGCCCGCCCTCACCGGCAAGACCGTTGAACTGATGTATGTGGTATTCATCATCAGGATCATCATGACGGTCGTCACCCCGATGTCCTCCACCCCGATGTCCGGAGCATTCCCGAAGATGTCCAAGGATCCTTCCGACAGACAGTATTTCGGAATGGCTCAGAAGGTCGGCCGTGACGGAGGAAAGACCATCTTCGGATACGTCGTCCCCGCCATGCTGATCGCTCTCTCCGGAGGAAGCCAGGATCCCACTATGGCAGGCTACGCCATCACAGCGGCCATCTGCTACGGAATCACCATCTTTGGTTTCTGGGCATTCGCACTGGCCGGACTCAAGGGCTCATATGTTGAGAGAGAAGCACTCCAGGAGACCAAGGCCAAGAAGGCCAACAAGGTTCCTCTTTCCGCCATGGTCAAGACCATCATCGGAAACAGACAGGTCCTCGGAATGTTCATCTTCTTCTCACTGCACAAGAGCTACTACTTCATCTACACATCCTATGCGGCATACGTATTCAGGTATGTGTTCCAGGATCTCGGAAAGATCGGTACCTTTATGACGGTATTCAACCTGACCGCCATCATCGGAGTTATGTTCGGACCCCTCTGGACAAAGCTCTGGAAGGAATCAAAGAGAGCTATCGTGACCTGCTTCATGGCACATATGGCGTTCCTGGTGATCATGCTGCTCACCTTCAAGACCGGAGGAGCAAACCTCTTCATCATCCTGTTCGGATGCTCCAGCTTCTTCATGGGAATGCTCGAGACCTGGGTACTGCCCAACTTCGCAGCTGCGGCCGACTACGGCGCATGGAAGACCGGCGCGAGAATGGATACCCTTACAATGGCTATCTACTCCATGTGCATGACCGTATGCATGGTCATCACGACCCTCGTCGCCACCGCTTTCCTGAACAGTTTCGACTATACAGGATGGCTCCAGCAGTATAACGCCGGAGCGGTCGGCATCACCGATGCCGTCGTCAACGGACTGTCCAATCTCTTCACACTGGCTCCGCTGGTACTGTCCGCACTCTCTCTGTGCGCCCTCGTGTTCATCTACAACATGACCGACGACAAGCTCAGAAAGATCCAGGCGGACCTGGCCGAAGGCAAGACCGCAGCCACATCTGAGTGGAAGTTCTAAAAAACACTGTTTTTACAGCCGGTTCACACCGGCTGTTTTTTTATTGAAATCCCCGGATTTCACCTCCTCAGGAAATGATTGACAAGCCCGGATAAAAGTGAAATAATATTATTAATAAATCATTCAAACAAAACCATTCACAGGGTGCAGCCACCCTCAACGGAAAGGAGAAAACCATGAGCGACTACAGAAAAGTGATCACCAGGCCCGGGGAAGTTCTGGATTACGAGACCGTATTCGAGGAAAATCCCTATCTGAGGACCGGAGTCCCGGAGAAGATGGGCAAGTCGGAAAAACTGGAGTATACCACCGCAGTTTACGAGAACGGTATCACCTACAACAAAAGAGCCTATGTATACCTGCCCTACTGCTACGATCCGGAGGACAAAGAGAGGAAATACAATGTGCTCTATTTCCAGCATGGAAACACCTGCGAGCCGGCTATGTTCGCCGTCGGAGGGAACAAGTACATGTTTGACATGCTTTTTGATTCCGGGGAACTGGATCCCTGCATCATCGTATTCATCTCATATTACATGGATCCCATGAGGGACGCCGAGATCCGTACTCAGTCCGGCGGAGCCGAAGCAGGCGACGGATGGACCCCCGGCCTTCCCGGCAACTTCGACAAGGAGATCGTACATGACATCATCCCCGCTGTGGAGCTTAAATACAACACATATCTCACCGACGCCTCCCCCGAGGGCATCAAGGCCACCAGGGATCACAGGGCCATGGCTGGCTACTCCAGGGGAGGAGCATGGACATGGAGGATGCTGCATTACGGATTCGAGTATTTCAGATGGTTCTGCCCCACCAGCGGAGGAATATCCTGCGATAAATTCATGCCGATGCCTCCGGGAAGCGTTCCTTCACCCGTCATCACGGATCAGGAGAGGATCGACTATGTTCTGGAGCCCATCAAGGCTCATCCGGAACTGCCCTTCTTCATCTACGCGGGCAGCGGAGGAGTCCGTGACAGCCTGGCCCTGCGTACCCAGATCAAAAATCTCACCGAGCAGGATGGCTTCTCATACGGTCCCGATCCCACCAAGAACAATATCTACTATTCGATCTCGGATTACTATCATACAGATTACCTTGTTCCCTACTACTTCTGGAACTATCTGAAGATACTGTTCAAGCTCTGAAGACAGGAAGATACAGCTGACACATAAATGACAGAGCCCGCCTGAGGCGGGCTCCCACAGTATAAGGAGGAAAACATATGGCAAAGGTACTGCTTCTGAACGGAAGTCCCCACAGC
>CADBPP010000128.1 GCA_902796565.1 uncultured Eubacteriales bacterium
AAGGTCTACGCCTCGGGAGGGAGACAGCAGAATGTATGATTCTTTTGACAGCTTCAGACTGAGGACAGCGTCCGTGCTTTCCGGAGCAGGGCGGCCGGCAGACGCAGGCGTAAGGACGGACAGGAACGGAGAGGGTTTTCCGTCTCCGGACATGGATGCCCTGGCGGACTTGTCCCGCGCTCTGTGCACGGGAGACCTCAGGGCCTTTGAAGATTCTCCCTCATGGGAGAGGACGGGGATATCATATACATTCACGGGCAGCTTCTGGAAAGAGCTTTTCAGGAGCAAAGATCATGAGGGTATCGAAAAAGCGTGCCTTGTGACCGCGGAAACTATCGAAGCCGTCTTTGACGGGGATTCGGAGGACATCCTTCCCGTGACGGAAAGGTTCCATGACTTTTATTCCGAGCTGATGCGCAAGAAGGAGGATATCCTCTCAAGGTACTATACGGAAGCGGAGCTATCCGTCATGGAGCTGGGCCTCAGTGCCTGGGACGTACTGGAAAGCGGGGACATCGAAAGATACGGGGCAGGGGAACGGGATGAAGACGCCTTCAGAAATGAGATCGTGGAGAGGAAGCTTTCCCGGGAGCTTCGGGAACTGAAAGGCGCTCTGAAGGAGTTTCCGGCGTCCTTCATGGGCGACGCAGGAGACGACGGGCTGATCGCCGTCCTTCTGTATGATTCCTTAAGGACCGCAAGATGCTCCGAAGCTGATAAGGCAGAGGCCTTTCTCAGGCTCGCCGGGATGTGCGGTCTGGGTGAGATAAAAAGTGAGGAGGACTGGTATCTCTTCCGGGACAACCGCACACAGTTTGCCGCGGACAGCTTTCTTATGATCCACGATGTGACGGATGAGGACCGCTTCTGGAAACGGGTGGTGTCCCTGGAAAGGAAGACCGATCTGTCCCTGCCTCTTTCCACCGGGATACTCAGGGCAGCACACGGCCTTATGTCCGCCTTCGAGGCATACACCCTGTGCGGGGATCATTACCTCCCCTCCGGGTTTTCCGCGGACGAGTACTCCGACAGACTGGCGGAAAGACTGACGGGATATATCCTCGGCGACAGGCATGCGCAAAGCATCACATGAAAGGAACGAAGAAATGGAAGAGCTTAAAATGATCCTCAGGCAGTTCCGTGACGAACGGGACTGGGCACAGTACCACACCCCGGAAAACCTTGCCAAGTCCGTTTCCATCGAAGCGGGGGAACTGCTGGAATGCTTTCAGTGGGGAGATGATTACGACCGGCACGCCGTCAGCGATGAGCTGGCGGACGTATTGTGCTATGTGATAATGCTGGCGGATACCATAGGAATAGACCTGAAGGAGGAGACCCTCAGGAAGATCTCGGAGAACGCGGTGAAATACCCTGTGGAAAAGAGCAGGAGCAGAAGCGACAAGTACACGGCTCTGTAAGATATGTTCACAGAACATGTCTGCAGCGCAGAAAAGCTTAAATCATTCATCCCGCATGCGGCGGGATGATCGGTTGCAAAGGAGAACAGGAATGGAAAATTTCGGGACATTCAGGGAGCTGGAGTATAAAAGGCCGGACTTCGGCCGTATCTCAAAGGAGCTGTCCGTCCTGAGCGGGAAACTCAGGAAAGCCCGGAGCTTCGATGATGTGAAGGAGATCTTCACCCGGGCGGAGGCGGTGCTGGTGGCGGAATACGAAGCAGCGGAGATAGCTTCGATCAGGAACACCTGCGACAAGTCCGACGAATTCTATGAGAACGAGGTCAGATACATCAACAAAAAAGGGTCCTTCATGCAGCTGAGGATGCTGGGGCTTATAAAGGCATTGATCAAAAGCCCCTTCCGCAGGGAGTTCGACGCTGAGTACGGGGACTTCCTTACTAAGAAGTTTGAGAACATGATAAAACTCATGAGCATCTGGACGGTCCCTGCTGACATCAGGGAAGGGAATCTGGGACAGAAGTACTCCAAGGACGCCGCCATGTGCTCCACAACTTTCAGGGGAGAGGAATGCAACTTCTACGGACTCATGAAGCACATGGAATCCACCGACAGGCAGGAGAGGAAGGAAGCCTTCGAGGCCTGGGCGGCCCTTTATGAGTCGGTGTCAGCGAAGCTTGACGATACCTACGACAGACTTGTGGCTCTCAGAGTGAAGAAAGCCAAAAGGCTCGGCTTCAGTAACTATATCGATTACATTTATCTCGACCGCGACCGGTTCGACTATGACAGCAGGGATGCGGAGCGCTTCAGGAACAGCGTAAGGGATATAATTGTGCCCATTTGCTCACAGCTGTATGAGAAACAGCGTCAGCGCCTCGGAGTGGACAGGCTCCATTATTACGATGAGGCCCTTGTCTTCCCCGAAGGAAACGCTGTTCCCATCGGGACGAAAGACGAACTGGTGGAAAAGGCCAGGAAAATGTATGAAGAGATGTCCCCCGAATCAGGGGAATACTTTGATTTCATGTGCGAGCATGAGCTGTTCGATCTGGACACCCGTCCGGGAAAGCACCTCGGCGGCTACTGCACTTTCCTTCCCGAACACAAGGCGCCGTTCATCTTTTCGAATTTCAACGGCACCAGCGCAGATGTGGACGTGCTGACCCATGAGGCGGGCCACGCCTTCCAGTGCTACATGGCGTCCAGGACCCAGAAGACGATGCTCTCCATATCCTCCACCAGCGAGATAAACGAGATACATTCCATGAGCATGGAGCATTTCGCCTATCCCTGGATGGAATCCTTCTTCGGAGAAAAGGCGGACCGGTACAGGTACGCCCATCTGTGCAGTGCCCTGTGCACGATCCCATATCTCGTCGCAGTGGACGAGTTCCAGCACAGGGTGTTCGAGGATCCTTCGATGGACGCGAAGCAGAGAAGGGCCGTCTGGAAAAAAATAGAAGGCATTTACCTACCCTGGAGAGACTATGACGGGAACAGCTTCCTCGAGGAGGGAGGCTTCTGGATGCAGAAGCAGCATATCTTCCTGTATCCCTTCTACTACGTGGATTACGCTCTGGCGCAGATCTGCGCCTTCCAGTTCCTTATCAGGGACAGAGAGGATCATGAGAGAGCCTGGGGAGATTACATCGCGCTGTGCAAGCGGGGCGGAAGCATGGGATACTTTGATCTGCTGGCTTCCGCGGATCTCGCGAGCCCCTTTGATGAGAAGACCGTCAGGGACGTGACCGACAGTGTCGTGAAGATAATAGAGGAGTTTGAGAGAAAGATCTGAAAAGGATCCATGGGCAAAGAAATACGGGGCAGAGCAGGTCTGCCCCGTTTCCTTTTCAGCGCTGTTCCTGAAGTCTTATTATTTCCTTGTAGTAATCCACGGCCATGGGAAGGCAGGCGGAAACGACGTTCTCGTTTATCGCGTGCATGCCGTCCATCTGCTCCGGACCGTAGTTCACCGGAGAGAATCTCACACAGCTGTCGCAGACCTCCCCGTAGAAGCGGGCGTCCGTGCCTCCGGTCACCACATAGGGCATGATCCCCACTCCCGGAAAGATCCTTCGGATCGCTTCGCAGGTCATCCTGTAGGCTTCGCCGTTCAGGTCCAGTGACGCCGAGGGCTTCCCGGCTGTAACGGTCTGTGTCTCTATGCCGTACTTTTCTGCGATGCGGGAGATGATCTCATTGGATTCCTCCGTCGACTGATGCGGGATATATCTCAGGTTCGCCGTTACCCACGCTTCCTGGGGAAGTACGTTGTAGCCGTCGGAGCCCTTCTGCATCGTGAAGGCTATCGTGGTCTTCAGCATCGCCGCGGCCTGCATGGAGATCATTGGCATCACCTTTTTCAGGATGGGTTTGAAGAGCCAGAGGTTATGCATCACCAGCTTCAGCGGGAACGAGCTGCAGTAAGGAGCGAGGTTCTCAAACATGGAATCCACAGCCGGAGAGAATTCCACACGGAAAGGATCATGCTTCTCTACATGGTTTATAAATTCGGCAAGCCGGGGTATGGGAGTTCCCCTGGGAGGGGTGCTGGAGTGCCCGCCGTTGGAACGGGCGACGAATCTGAGGTCTCCGTAACCTTTTTCGAAAATGCCTACCGCGGCGAAGTTTCCCTTCACACCGCCCACCGGGTCCTCCACAAGGCTTCCGCCCTCATCGCAGAGCATGAAGAGCTTTATTCCCCTTTCTTTGAACCATGAGGCGATCTTCGGCGCGCCGTCGCCCCCGACCTCCTCTGTGCAGCTGCTTCCGAGATACACGTCGCAGCGGGGAACGTACCCGGCTGCCAGCAGTTCCTCGCAGGCCTGATAGAACGCCATGACTCCGCATTTGATGTCTGCGGAGCCCCTTCCCCACACCTTGCCTTCCGCTATGGCTCCTGAAAAGGGAGGATATTTCCATTCCCCCTCAGCGGGGACCACATCCAGGTGTGAAGTGAGGATTATCGGGTCCAGAGAGGGGTCGGCCCCCTTCCACTTCATAAGAAGATTCCCGTCCATATCGATCTTTTCCATGGACCCGAAGACCCGTGGAAAGAGCTCTGACAGGGTCCTGTGGAAAGCCCTGAACTTTTCCGATTCAGGTACGCCCCTGTGGGAAACGGTCTCCACCTGTACCATTTCGGAGAGTTTTTTCGAATACAGATCGATCCGCTCCTCATCCCGGGACAGTTCGAAGAAAGTGCTCTTTTTCGTTAATAGAAGGGTCCTCACCACAGCGATGAGAAGCAGTATGACTGCCAGGCCCAGGAGCGACAGAATTATCAGAAGGATCGTATGCGTCATTTTATTCACTCTGGCGGCAATGGCCGCCTCCTTTCCCAGAAATAGTATATGCCCGCTGTCCCCTTCAGTCAATCCGGAGGGTATAAATTTCGCGGCAGTTGCTGAACACGAAGCACTGAATACTGTTGCATTTTGTCTCCCGGCAGATATAATAGGGGAAAAAGACCCCGAAGGGGTCTCATACGGAGGCACATATGGAAGAACAGACCCAGGTCAGGCTTCCCGAAAAGCTGGGATTCATGGCGTTTTCGACGTCGCAGAACATAGTTTACAATTTCAAGAGCCTGTATTATCTTATCTTTCTTACGAACGTACTCAAGATAGACGTGCTGGTGGCTGGAACGATGCTGACCATGGGCATCATCTGGGACGCGGTCAACGATCCCCTGATCGGGATCTGGTCGGCGAACCACACCTTTAAAAATGGTGAGAAGGTCAGGCCCTTCGCCCTCTACTGCTCGATACCCTGGGCGGTAACGATAGTGCTCCTCTTCAGTGACTTCCATACCACCCAGACACTGTCTGTGATCATCGGCCTTGCGGTATATTTCGTATTTGAAGCCCTCAATACATTCCTCGGGATGCCGTACAATTCCATGGGATCCCTCGCGAGCCACGTTGATGCGGACCGCCGTTCCATCAATTCTTTCCGCAGCCTCGGAGGCTGTCTGGGCAGCGGCATAGGCGCTGTGGCGGTGACGCCCCTGGTGAAGCTCTTCGGCGGCCTTAAGGGCAAGGGAGCCATCATAGGCTCCTCCGACGCTCCGGCCCTTTTCAAAACGGCGTGCCTTATGGGCGTCATATGCATAGCAGGAGCCCTGACCCATTATTTCACCACCAGGGAGAGGGTCAGGCAGATCGAGGACAATGAGGAGAAGATATCCCTGATAAAGGGCTACAGGATGCTCTTCCGGTGCCGTTCCTGGGTCCTCAACATGTTCTATGTCATATGCTACGGCATCAACAATACCCTGATAATGACGTCCATCAACTATTACGCCGCCTATATCATGGGCTCCTCCGCCGCGGCAACTCCCATCCTTGCCGTGTACCTGGTAGTGGCGATAGTGGTGTCCCTCGTCACCCCGTCTGTCGACCGCAGGATCGGAAGAAAGAGGATGATGCTTCTCGGAGCGGCGGTTCTGATCGCAGGAAAGATCCCCTTCATCCTGAATCCCTACTCGGTGGCGAACGTCTACATCAACGCCTTCACGGTGGGCATAGGCTCCACCGTAGCCTTCATAATGTTCAACACGAACCGTAACAACATCGCTGACATCGTGGAATGGCAGAACGGCAGGCGCATCGATTCCCTGGTGGCCAGCGGAGACAATCTCGCGGCCAAGCTGGCTGAGGCCGGAACCACCCAGCTGATGGCCATGGCGCTGTCCGCGGCGGGCTTCAGCGAGAGCCTCAAGCAGGCACAGACGCCCGAGACCATAAAGACCATCACTTCCTTCATAGGCTGGGTGCCCTTCGCGGTGTCGGTCGTGATGTTCGCGGTGCTTATGGCGATGGACATCGAAAAGGAGATGCGCTCCTCCCGGGAGGCCTACAGGGGCCCTGCGGCGGAGTAAGTCAAATCAGTTATGCTCCCCGGGGAAGTGGTCGGCGGACCGCGGTCTGGGAAAACACGAGGAATCGAAATGACAAAAAATGACAACATGGAAACAGGCCTGGGCGAGAAACTGGGATTTCTGTCGTTTTCGACATCACAGAATATCGGCTATAATTTCAAGAACCTGTATTACCTGATCTTTCTTACGAATATTCTGGGTATTGATGTGCTTGTCGCCGGTACGCTGATAACCATAGGCACCGTCTGGGACGCGGTGAACGATCCTATAATCGGCTTATGGGTATCGAACCGCTCCTTCAGAAACGGCGAGAGGCTCAGGCCGTACATACTTTACTGCTCCTTCCCGTGGGCGGTGACTCTGGTGCTGCTTTTCTCCAACTTCCATACGAACCAGACGCTTGCCGCCATCATCTGGCTGGCCGTTTACTTCGTGTATGAATCGATGAATACTTTGCTGAGCATACCCTATAACGCGATGGCGTCCCTTGCCGCCGGAAGCGACAGCGACAGAAAAAGCATCAATTCCTACAGGAGCCTTGGGATGGCCCTCGGAGCCGGGACCGGTTCCATAGCGGTGACCCCGCTGGTAAAGCTCTTCGGCGGTCTTAAGGGACAGAATGCGATACTCAGTCCCGCCGACTCCAAAGCAATGACTATGACAGCGGCGGCATTGGGTATTATCGGCATTCTCGGTGCGGTCCATCACTATCTCACGACCAGAGAACGGGTGAAGCCCATTGAAAAGGAAGAAAAAGCCCGCATGAGCATGGGAGAGGCATACCGGATCCTGTTCAGATGCCGCTCCTGGGTGCTGAACATGATATATATCGTATGCTACAGCGTCAGCATAACGCTGATAATGGCGGCGATCAACTATTATGCCGCCTACATCGTCGGATCCAGCGCTGCCGCGGTGCCGATGATGGGCATGTATCTGATCACTGCAGTCATCACCTCGGTCGTGACCCCCAGGATCGATGACAGGATAGGCAGAAAGAGAATGATGTACCTGGCGGCGATCGTCCTTATCGCTGCGAAGATACCTTTTATCCTGAAACCCTATTCCCTGGCCAACGTTTATCTCAATTCGGTCGCCACCGGCATCGGAGCCACGATAACCTTCATCGTTTTCAATACGAACCGCAACAACATCGCGGATATCGTCGAGATGCAGTCCGGCAGACGCATGGACGCCATGGTCGCCAACGGCGACAACCTGGTCTCCAAACTGGCCCAGGCCGGCGCCACTCAGCTGATGGCCTTTGCCCTGGCAGCCGCCGGATTCAGTGAATCACTGAAAATGGACCAGACTCCCGCGACGGTCAACACGATCATCGCTCTTCTGGGATGGGTGCCCCTGATCATAACCATCATAAAGCTCGTCGTGGTGATCATGATGGACATCGACAGGGAAACACAAAGCGCAATAAAGGAGCGGGAAGCGAGAAACGCTCTTCACGACTGACAGGGCAGCCCGCATCAGGACGGAAAAAGAGGCCGCAGGACGCCGGGATCATCCACGGAATCCTGCGGCCTTTAACCTTTGTCGATTATTTATTCGTATTGAAATCCACCAGGAACTTCATCACGTCGCTTTCGAAGGATTCATCCTTCATCTGGGGCAGATCTCTGAAGTACATGGGGGAACGGGACTGCTGGTAGGACTTCCATTCCGGCAGCGGTGTCCCGTCCACGTCGGTTCCGTTGGGATCGCCGGTCTTCATGAAGTTCGCCCAGTAGGTGCTCATCATGCGGGCAAGGTCGTAATCCTTTCCGACGAAGGGCCTCCAGCATACCGCGAGGGTATCGAAGAAGAACCACAGATCGGAGGAATGGAAAGCTCCCATGTTGTCCCAGCCCGGCATTTCCTGATCGGTGACATAGTAGTACACGCTGGGGGCATCCTTCAGCCTGGAAGTGCTCTCGCAGATGCAGCGGCAGCCCAGCTCAACCGTTGAAGTGGTGGCCTTTTTCTTCGTGTCTTCCCAGTTGTCGCACAGGACTGTTTTGAGGAACTCATCCGCTCTGTCGCCGAAAGCGCTCCGGGCGTATTCCATAAGCTCTTCGTTGGAGGAATACGGGGGCACGTTGGGGAATTCGATAGCGGTATTGCCCATCAGGAGGGGCAGCATGTGGCGCTGATTCTCCACGGCTCTTACGGTACCGGTGCCGAACAGGTACTTGTAGTCCACGACGGCTCCCATCCTGGTGCTGGAGATACCGCGGGTCCTGAGGGCGGTGGTGTCGAACACTCCTCCTATGAACTCCGCGTACTTGTCTCTGATGTAGAACTTGTCCAGCTCCCTGGCTTCCTTAAGGGTCTTTACTCCCAGATGCTCGAAGAACGCCACTCCCAGCTCCTCCGCTTCCGGCAGCTCCTTGAAGTTCTTGCCGGGACCGCCGCCCACGTTCAGGGGGGCATAGCCTCCGAAGAAGGTGCCGCTCATGATGATGGCCTTGTGGAAGAGCCCCTCGGTGACCGGGGTGGTAAGATGGGAGACGACGCTGCCTCCTCCCGCCGACTGTCCTCCGATGGTGATGTTGTCGGGATCCCCTCCGAAGGCGGCTATGTTTCTCTTCACCCATTTCATTCCGGCGAACTGGTCGAGATATCCGAAGTTCGCGGGAGCATCGGGGTTCTCTGCGGTGATGTCGGGATGGCAGAGGAATCCGAAGCAGTTGACACGGTAATTGACGGTGACCACCACTATGCCCTTCCTTGCCAGGCGTTCTCCGTTGAATTCCATCTCCTGGGTATTGCCCTCCTGCAGTCCTCCCCCGAAGAACCAGACGAAGACTGGAAGACGCTCCGTGTCATCTGACGCGGGCGTCCATACGTTCAGGTACAGGCAGTCCTCGTCCATCTCTATCTCCAGGTCCACGTTCCATTCGCGGCTGTAGACGTTGTTCTGTGCGCCGGGTGTAGCCTGCATGGAGATGGGCGCGAAGCGGGCGCAGTCCCTTACCCCCGCCCAGTCCTCTGCGGGCATGGGGGAATGCCATCTGAGATCTCCCACGGGTGGAGCGGCAAAGGGAACTCCCTTATAGCAGTAAACTCTGGGATCGGCTCCCGGTATGCCCCTGAGCCATCCGTTCTCAACTTTAGTCTGTTTGATCATATCTTTTATCCTCTCTCAGATCTTATCCATGTAGAACCTTCTGGTCTTTTCCATCCACGGTGTCTCGGTGCAGGAGTCCTCCATCCGTGCGCGGTCGGTGAATACCATGGCGGTCTTCTCTTCATTGTAGCGCTTCCATTCGGGCATCCTCTCTCCTGTGATGTCGTCTCCGTTGGGGTCGCCCTTCTTTACGAAGTTGGCGAGGTAATTGCTCATGATCCTTGCCAGGTCGAAATCCTTGCCCTTGAAGGGCCTCCAGCATGCGCCGAGGCTCTCGAACCAGAACCACAGGTCGGAGGAGTGGAACGCTCCGGGATGATCCTCGCCGGGAAGCTCCCCATAGAAACGGTAGAACCAGGTAGGAATGGAAGGATCCTTCTTCTCCGTCGCCTCCAGGGCGCATCTGATGGCCAGCTCGTTGGCGTTGATGGTGGCCGCTCTGTTGGCCTCTTCGAGGTCCATGCCTTCTATGAGGCTGAGGAATTCCGGAGCCAGCTTTTCACCGTAGGCGCGAACAGTCAGATCCCTCAGCTCATCAAGGCTCGCACAGCCGGGACGGTTCACGAAGTCGCCGGAAACGTGTCCCATGAACAGGGGCACCATCCAGCGTCTGTTCTGCATCATCAGATCGTTTTCGTTGTCGATGACGTACTTCCCGTCGATGACCGTGCCCCACATGGTGCGCAGGCCCTTTGCGGAACGCTGCTGTTTGTATTCGTCAAATTTGTCTCTGAGGTAGAAAGCGTCCAGCGCCCTCGCCTCGCTGAGAGAGCTGACGCCGAGGAATTCGAAGAAGTCGATGCCGTCCGCTTCCGCATCCGCCAGCGTGCGGTTGGAGCTCATGGCCCTGTAGGGGGTGAACATGGTGCCGGAGATGAGTGCGGCCTTCTGGAACAGACCCTCATTGAGGGGGGAAGTCAGCTGGGTCGCGACGCTCATTCCGCCGGAGGACTGTCCTCCTATGGTGATGTTGTCGGGATCTCCTCCGAAGGAAGCGATGTTGCGCTTCACCCACATGGTACCGAACCTCTGGTCCAGGTTGCCGAAGCTGGAAGGGAAGTCGGGATTCTCTGCTGTGATCTCGGGATGGCAGAGGAATCCGAAGACGTTCAGACGGTAGTTCACCGTGACGACCACGATGCCCCTGCGGGCCAGTCTCTCTCCGTTGAACTCCATTTCCTGAGTGTTGCCCTCCTGCAGTCCTCCTCCGAAGTACCATACGAATACCGGAAGCCTTTCGGATGTGTCCTTTGCGGGAGTCCAGATGTTGAGGTACAGGCAGTCCTCGCTCATCTCTATCCCCGTATCCACGTTCCATTCCTTTTTATAGATGTTGTCCACGCTTCCGGGGACGTTCTGCATTGAAATGGGCGCGAAGCGGGCGCAGTCCCTTACCCCCGCCCAGTCCTCTGCGGGCATCGGCGCGTGCCATCTGAGTTCTCCCACCGGGGGCGCCGCGTAGGGAACTCCCCTGTAAACATAGACCCTGGGATCCGCTCCGGGTATCCCCTTCAGCAGTCCGTTCTCGACTCTTGTCTGTTTGATCATGGCTCTTTCTCCTTATTGTTTATTATTTATCCTGCCCGTAATAGGCGTTCTTTCCGTGCTTTCTTAGATAATGCTTGTCCATCAGTTCCTGCTGCATGGGCCGCTCGTGTCTCAGCTGCAGATTGTGATAGGCCATCTCCGATACATATTCCAGCACCGCCGCGTGATATACCGATTCGTCGGCGTCTTTTCCCCAGCTGAAGGGGCCGTGGCCCGCCACCAGCACGGCGGGCACGTCCGACGGATCTATATCCCTGAAGGTCTCGACGATCACGTTTCCGGTCTCAGCCTCGTATTCTCCCCGGATCTCATCGGGGGTCAGCAGTCTCGTGCAGGGCACAGGCCCGTAGAAGTAATCCGCGTGGGTGGTGCCGAAGGCCGGCACCGCCATGTTCATCTGGGCAAAGGTGGTGGCCCATCTGCTGTGGGTATGGGTTATTCCTCCCACCATCGGGAAAGAGCGGTACAGCACCAGATGGGTGGGAGTGTCCGAGGAGGGCTTAAGCTCTCCTTCCACCCTCTCTCCGGTGGCGACGTCCACCACCACCATGTCCCCGGGCTGCATCACATCATAGCTGACGCCGCTGGGCTTGATGACCATGTAGCGGCGGTCCTCCGAGATCTGGGAGACGTTCCCCCAGGTGAAGATCACCAGACCGTGCTTTACCAGGTCCAGGTTGGCTTTGCAGACTTTTTCCTTTAATTCTTCGAGCATCGTATCCTCCTAGCGCAGCTTCCATGCGATGTCGCTGAGCATCAGCTGCATCTTCAGGCCTTCAACTGTGGTATCCTTTCCGATGTGGACGTATTCGATATCCATCATTTCCGCCCAGTCCTCATACAGCTCCGGGGTGGCGTCGTAGCTGAGGACCGTGTGGTGGGCCCCTCCGCACATGATCCACATCTTGGCTCCCGTCATAAGGGAGGGAAGGGCTCTCCACATGACTCTGGCCACGGGAAGGTTGGGCATCTCCATGATGGGCTTTACGCATTCGATATCCTGGACGATGAGACGCAGCCTTCCGCCCATGTCAATCAGGGAAGCGACGGTGGCTTTGCCTGCCTTTCCTTCGAACACCAGCCTTGCGGGATCCTTTTCGTTCATTCCGATCCCCAGGTGGTGGGTCTCTATCCTGGGCTTTGCCGCTGCCAGAGTGGGGCATACCTCCAGCATGTGGGCTCCGAGGGAGTATTCCTCGCCCTTCACCAGGTGGTATGTGTAATCCTCCATGAAGCCGCTTCCGCCGCCCATTCCATCGGTCATCACCTTCACCAGGTGGGTCATGGCAGCGACCTTCCAGTCGCCCTCGGCCCCATAGCCGTAGCCTTCCTCGAGAAGGTGCTGGCTGGCGATGCCGGGCAGCTGCTCCATGCCGTACAGATCCTGGAATGTGTTGGTATAGGCTCCCGCGCCTTCTTCGTCCAGCATCTTCCTTATCGCGATCTCCTCCCTGGCCTGGTAGCGCACCAGGTCCATCCTGTCGGTGGCCAGCTCATATCTGTCGAGATAGACTTTCGTCAGTTCGTCGATCTCTTCCTCCGTGACCCCGTTCATGGCCTTCACCAGGTCTCCGACCGCCCAGGTGTTGACCTGCCAGCCCAGTTTTTCCTGCACCATGACCTTGTCGCCTTCGGTCACCGCCACGTCCCTCATGTTGTCGCCGAAACGCATGACCCTCAGGTGCCTGCTTTCGTTGAAGCCGATGGCGGCCCTCATCCAGACTCCCAGCTCCCTGAGGGGCTCCTCATCCTGCCAGAAACCCATGATGATCTTGCGGGGGACCCTCAGCCGGGCGCCTATGAAGCCGTGTTCCCTGTCGCCGTGGGCGGCCTGGTTCAGGTTCATGAAGTCCATGTCGATCTCCTCGTTGGGGATCTCGCGGTTGTACTGTGTGGCGAAATGGCACCAGGGCTTCTGCAGCAGCGCCAGGCCGTTGAGCCAGAGCTTGCTGGGGCTGAAGGTATGGCACCAGGTGACTATGCCCATGCAGCTGTCGTCGTAATTGGCCTCCTTTATGAACGATGTGGCGGCCTCTTCTGTCTTGACCGTGCCCTTGTATACCAGCTTAACGGGGATGAGGGGGCATTCGCTGATCTTTTCGGCCATCTCCAGGGCTCTTTTCTCAACGATCTCAAGGACCTCCTCACCGTAAAGGAACTGGCTTCCGACTATGAACCAGAACTGTTTTTCAGTGTTTGACATTGTTGATCTTCCTCCTTTGACAACTCCGTTTTCGGTGCCGTGCGAAGAACGCGGCAAACAAATTTGTCTTTCATTTTATTAGCATAACATAAATAAAAGCGGATAGTCAACATAAAACATGAACAGAAAGCCATATATATGAAATCGGTTTTATTTATCGAAATATATTTCCGAAGAATGACGGAGTCTTTCGGTCATGGTTTTATTTTGCATGATAAAATAAAATAGATACAAATTAGTATTTTAGGCAAAAATCAGTTGAGGATTTTTTATATTTGTTATATTATTTAATTGTAAGGGAAAAATGGAGGAAATGGCATGTCTAAAACGAAAGCGGAGCGGCTTACGGACGAGCTGCGCAGCTGTATTATCGAGCATACCTACCGCTACCGGGACAAGCTCCCCACGGAGATGGCCCTCGTCGAAAAGTATTCGGTGAGCCGCCAGACCGTCAGGAAGGCTCTTGCCGCGCTGGTGTCCGAAGGGCTTCTAGAGAGCATCCAGGGCAGCGGGTACTACGTGACATACAATCTCAAGAACTCTCAGAAATGCATGAGGATCGCGGTGATAGCCACATACATCACCGAGTACATCTTCCCGCTGATCCTCAACGGGATCGAAAGGACCGCATCGGAGAACGGCTACTCGGTCATGATAACCGCTACCAACAATTCCATCGCCTCCGAGCGGGCGATACTGGAGAACCTGATGAAGAATCCGGTGGACGGGATCCTGGTGGAGGGCACCAAGACGGCCCTTCCCAACCCGAACATCATATATTACAGGAAGCTGGCGGATTCCGGCATCCCCATCGTGTTCTTCAACGGCTACTATGCCTCACTGGAACATCCTGACATCAAGCATGTGGTGGTGGATGACTACAACGGCGGGCGGATGCTGGTGAGATACCTCATCGATCACGGCCACGAAAAGATCGGCGGGATCTTCAAGAGCGACGACATCCAGGGCAATCTCCGCTTCTCCGGCTTCATCGACGAGCTGATGGAAAGCGGCGTCGGCTACTCCGACAGTTCCATCGCCTGGTTCACCACCGAGAACAAATATGTGTTCCTCAACGGCATCAATACCGGCAGCATGCTCAAGAACATCATGAATACATGTACCGCCATCGTATGCTTCAACGATGAGATAGCATATCAGCTCACCATGATACTGGACAACACGCCGGAGACTGCCGTGAGGACCATAGTGAGCTTTGACCATCACAAGGACATAAGGAGCACCAGCGGCATAGAGGTGCTCTCCCTGGGCTTCCCGAAGGACACGATGGGACGCACCATAACAGAGAAGCTCATCAGAATGATAGACTGCGCGGGGGAGGAGTCCGAGACTCTGGACTGGCTCCCGCTTCAGGCGTCCTGCTAGAACAAACCGCATTCCTTGCCTGAATCGCCGGGCATTGAATAGAATAAAAAAGACCACAGGAGGTAATTATGGCCAGCACAAAAGACCTGGACAATCTTCTTCAGGGTTTCGTAGACGGGGGGCTCCCCGGATGCGGCATGAAAGTAACCCATAAAGGCGAATGCATATATGAAGGCTACTTCGGATATGCAGACATAGAGAACAAGGTCCCCGTAACGAAGGATTCCCTGTTCCGTCAGGCTTCGATGTCGAAGCTGCCGCTTTACACAACAATGATGATGCTCTATGAACAGGGCAAGTACCTGATCACCGAGCCCGTAGGGAAATATATCCCCGAGTATGCTCAGAATAAAAAGTACATCATTTCCCCCACAGGAAAGCCCACCGCGGTGCCCACGGAGCATCCGATGACCATAAGCGACGTTCTTTCGATGAAATGCGGTCTTCCCTACTGCTACAACAACAAGCCCACCAGGGACCAGACCCTCACATCGATGCAGAAGTGCATGGAGCCTCTCTGGGAAAAGGGACACTACAGCGTACAGGAGCACGTCAGAGCCATGGCGGGCGCCGTCCTGGCCTATGAGCCCGGCACCCACTGGACCTACGGCTTCGGCAGCGAGATAACCGCGGCCCTCATCGAGGTCCTCACCGACATGCCCGTAAATGACGCGTTCAAGAAGTATATCTTCGAGCCCCTCGGGATGGAGCACACCCGTTCCCGTTTCGCGGGAGACGACCGTGAGAAGCTGGTCAAGCTTTATCACAGGGGTGACGACAACACACTGACAGAGTCAAAGATCCCCTTTGACAAAAAGTTCGAACCGGGCGAGGAGAACACCCAGGGATGGGAGAGGCTCTTCTCCAACGTGGACGACTATTCACGCCTTATGACCATGCTCGCCAACGGAGGAATGTTCGAGGGCAGAAGGATCATGGGAAGAAAGACCATAGACATGATGAGATCCAATGGCCTTGACGAAGTCATGCTCAGGGATTTCGAAGATCCCTACAACATGGGCTACGGCTACGGCTACGGCGTACGTACCATCATCGACAAGGCAAAGGGCAACCTTACCGGATCGATAGGAGCCTTCGGATGGACCGGAGGAAACGGAACATGGTGCGAATCGGATCCAGAAGAGGGCCTGGCCATCGTCTACATGCACAACCAGGATCCCAACATGGAGCTGTACTATCACCACAGGGTCCGCAACGTCGCATACAGCCTGATCAAATAATCCCAGGAAAGGAGAGATACAATGTCTACTTTTAAAGATCTTGACAACCTTCTTCAGAAGTTCGTGGATGACGGACTGCCGGGATGCGGCATGCTCATCTGCAAAAAAGGAGAAGTATTATATGAAAACTATTTCGGGTATGCCGACATCGAGGCAAAGAAGCCGCTGACGGCAAACAACGTGTTCCGTCAGGCATCCCTTACTAAGATCGCCCTTTACACCACTCTGATGATGCTGTATGAAAAGGGAAAGTATCTTATGACCGATCCTCTTTCCGATTACTTCCCGGAGTGGAAGGAACAGACGAAGGTGGTCTACAATCCCAACGGCACATGCCAGATCGTGCCCGTTGAGCATCCCATCACCATTAAGAACATCATGAACATGACCTGCGGGCTTCCCTATGAGTCCATCCTCGGAAACATCCCGGGACAGCACCCCACGGCTCTCGACATGGCCAGGGAATTAAAGCCCCTCAAGGATACCGGCCACTACACTCTGAGAGAACAGATCAGAGCCATGGCGAAGGTGCCTCTTTCCTTCGAGCCGGGCACCAGGCACCAGTACGGCTTCGCCAGCGAGCTGGCGGCAGGAATGCTGGAAGCCCTGTGCGACAAGCCCGCCGAGATGGTCATCAAGGAGATGCTCTTCGAGCCCCTGGGAATGGACAGCTCCGCGAACTTCACCTTCGGAGACCTTCCGGAGAGACTGGTAAGGAATTACCACATCAATCCCGGAAAGACCCTCGGTGAGGAAGGCGCACTGACAGCTGTGTCCCAGGACCGTGTCTCCAACATGGAAGGACCCCTCGGGACCACTTCAGGCTTCCAGAGAGTCATCACCAACTGCCGTGACTATACCATCCTGATGCAGATGCTGGCAAACGGCGGAATGCACAACGGCAAGCAGTTCATGGGCAGAAAGACCATCGATCTTATCCGCACCAACACCCTCACACCCACCCAGCTGAAGGAAGACTTCTGGAACGAATACCTTGCAGGCTACGGCTACGGCTACGGCATGAGGACCCTCATGGACAAGTACAAGGGACATCACAACGGAAGCCTCGGACAGTTCGGCTGGACCGGCGGTACCGGTACATGGGCGGAAGCCGATCCTTCGGAAGGCACCTCCATCGTATACATGCACAACCTGCAGCCCAACATGGAGGTCTATCACCATCTGAGGATGCGTGCCGTCGCATACGGCTGCCTCGAGTAGATCCTTTTACTTTTGATAAGGGCCCTCCCTCCGGGGAGGGTCCTGTTTTATTCACGTGAAGCATAATCGAATCCAAAATCGATAAAGCAATAAAAAATTCAAAAGACACAACCCGGTCTCTTGAAAAATACAACTTGCATACTGTATAATCTCTCCGACTGCGGGTACAGAGCCGCAGAGACAAAACATGGAGGTAAACATGACAGAAAACAAGCTCTTGGAACTGAAAAGAGACAACCTGTTCCGTATGATGGACCGCAAGGGCGCGGATTTCGTTCCGACCATGCTGGCATCCAGCTGCGCCCAGATAGCGTGGGCAGGCAAAAGAGTGGCTGACGTCATCGGGGACCCGATGAGTTACGCGGAAGCGATGTCCGACGTTCTGAAGGAGATGTGGGCTGACGGCAACACATTCTCCGGGACCCTGTTCACTCCGGACATAGAGAAATACATCGAGCCGGTACAGAACAAGTTCGGTCCCGACGGCATCACGCCGGAGCATCTTCAGATGAGCATGATGAAGGAAGACGAGTACGACCTTCTCATCGAGGATCCCTCTTACCTGATAAGCGAAGTCCTGCTGCCCAGGAAATATCCCAGGCTCTTCACAGACAGGGAGTACGCCAAGGAGGCGCTGAGGAACATAGCGGCGGACAAGGCATATTCAATGGCGGTGCTCTTCTCCACACTGGAAAAGGTGTTGGAGGAGCGTTACGGGGTCACCGGCATAGTGAATTTCGGGGGAGTGTTCTCCAATCCCTGCGACACCATCTTTGACAACTACAGGGGATTCGCCGGCACTCTGACGGACCTGAGAAGGCATACCGACAAATTCAAGGCCGCCTGCGAGACACTTTGGAAGACCCAGAACCTGCCGGCCATGGCCAGGACTCCGGACAAGTTCCCCTACGCGTGCCACATGACCCATATCGCACCATATATGAGCCCGAAGCAGTTCAACGAGATCTACTGGCCATATGAAAAGGCCTGGATCGAGAGAGCCGCGGCGGCGGAATCCAGGGTCTGGATCATGATGGAGGGGAGCTGGAAGAAGGTCTGGGAGAACTTCAGGGACGTGCCCGCGGACAGCTGCATACTCCACGTGGACGACGATGACATAATCGACGCGAAGAAGGACGTGGGAGACGTGCAGATCATCGAGGGCGGTCTGAAGGTAGCCAGCGTAAGGATGGATACCTTCGATACCATCAGGGAGGAACTGAAGAAGGTCGTGGACGTCTGCAGCGAAGGGGACGGATTCCTCTTCTGCACCGACAAGGCATGGATCTCCCCGGGAGACGTGAACCAGAACCTTATAGACGCGTTCAATTTCGTGCACGAATATTCACAGAAGAAGTAGGAGGATGCTATGGAAAAGAGAGAAACCCCCAACGCCGATTACCTGGCGGAGATAGCTCAGGAACTGATAAACGATCCCGACTGGGATCTGGATCCCGCTCTGAGATTCTGGCTCATGAGGCCCGTATCCTCGGATCTTCTGTTCCTGTAAAAGAATTCAGTCAAAGAAAGAAATGCGCGGACCGCGGTCCGCGCATTTTGCATACTGTTCAGCGCCTATCTGAACAGCTTCTGCATGAACACATGGATGCTCTTGCGCCATACGGTCCAGATGTGCAGCCCCGGGCACTCGAAGTAGTCTGTGGGGATGCCGTTCTTTTTCAGGAACTCCACGTTCTCCTGTACCGTGGGATAGAGTCTCGCTTCATCCGTTCCGATGGACATGTAG
>CADBPP010000129.1 GCA_902796565.1 uncultured Eubacteriales bacterium
CCTCAGATCATCCGCGCTGAAGGCGTTCGCCAGGGACAGCTGGGCCGTGGCGTGGGTGACCTTTGAAAAGCCCTCCTTTGCCCTTCCTCCCACGTTGACGGTGGGGGAATCGCTCCTTCTCAGGGAGGGATGATCCTCCTCGAGGGAAGTGAGTTCAGCCATGAGAAGATCGTACTCCTCGTCGGACACAGCGGGAGCATCCTCCTCGTAGTACAGGCGGTTGTATTCGATCAGAAGATCGGTAAGTTCGTTTATTCTTTTCTCAACAGGATCCATCTTCGGTCACCTTCCGTGTGTTTCTGAAGTTAAGCTTGCATACCTCGGCGAGAGCTTCCTGCCCGTAGCGGGCGGCGAAGGTCCTCGCAGCCTCGTCGGCTGCACTTCCGGCGCCGGGGCAAAACTCCACGGCGTACTTTTCGCTCATCTCATCCAGCCTCTTTTTATAGACGCTCCTGGCGAGGATGCTCGCCGCGGCGACGGCCATGTTCTCCTCCGCCCTGTGGGCGAGATGCAGTTCTATCCCTGACCCGGAAAGGGCGGCCCCCAGCTTCTGGCCGGAAGTGAACTGATCCACCAGGAGCCTGCTGCAGCCGCTTCTTTCGGCGGTCCTCACAGCTGCCCTGGCGTGGGCCTTTTCCAGTATGGTATTCATGTTGGGACAGGAGGGATACATCCGGTTGAAGGCCGCAGGGGAGAGCTCCACCAAGGTGTACACCGGGCAGATATCCGTTATCACCTCCCGGAGGCGCTCGATCCTGGCGTCGGAAAGGGTCTTCGAATCCCTGATCCCGGATGAGGCCAGGGCGGAATACATCTTTTCGTCACAGTAGACGCAGGCAGCGACCAGTGGCCCGAACCAGTCCCCCTTCCCCGCCTCGTCCGAACCGCACAGAGGCGGCTCGAGCAGGGGATATCCCCCGGGAGAGGCGCCCAGAAGGCCCTTTAGGCGTTCGTCCCTGAGATGGGAGAGATCCAGGGTGCTTTTCCCTTTTTTATTGGTATACAGTCTGATGTTTCCGGCCTCCTTAAGCTTCAGCTGCACGCCGTAGGGGATCTGTTTCTCCTCCGTTACGGCATAGCCCTGCGAAGAAAGGAGAGCCTTTATGTCTTTTAGATTATCCATTGAGGTGATTATATAATACCTTCGGGATAAATGCAAAAGCATTGTGCAAAAGCCGCCTACGCCCCGGGCCGCATGGGCCCGGGGCGTAGGCGGAAAATATTATCTGAAAGGAGATCACTCTTCTGCGAAATCCGTATCCATGGTGACGTTCAGCGTGTAGCCCGGGAAGGCCTCACGAACGTCCTCCGCCACATCGTCGTGCACCTTCCTGCGGGAAGGTGCGTCGAAGCTGATGACCAGGTCGAAACGCATGGCCTTCACGTCCTTCTCCAGATAGAAGCCGTGCAGCTCCCTGACATATTCATGGGAGAAAGCTATCTTCATGACCTTTTCCCTGGCCTCGATCACCTCGGGGTCCACGGTGTTAACGGAATAGACTCCGATAGCGGTGAGGATCACATTGTGCTGCCGGTAGACCTCCACCTGTATGGAGCGGATCAGCTTGTCCAGCTTATCGGCGGAAAGAGTATCCTCCACCTCGATGTGCACCGAGCCGTTCCATGAGTCGGGACCGTAGTTGTTGAGCACCAGGTCGTAGGCCCCCTTCACCTCGGGGAAGCTCCTGACAGTATCTTTGATGTTCGCGGCAAGCTCGGAGTCGTTCCTTTCTCCGAGGATGCTGGAGATGGTGTCCCTGAGCATATCTATGCCGGACTTTACGATCACCAGGGAGATGACCGCAGCGAGATATGCCTCCAGCGAAACACCGAAGAAGATGTATACGGCCGCAGCCACCAGGGTGGACGCGGAGATGACGGAGTCCAGCATGGCGTCCGCTCCTGAGTTGACCAGGGAATCGGAGTTGACCCTCTCTCCCACTGCCTTCACGTAGCGTCCCAGGACGATCTTGACCGCCACCGCGACCCCCACGATGATCAGAGCCGCCGAGGAATAATCCGGCGTTTCGGGATGTATGATCTGCTTCACCGATTCCGTGAGGGACGTGACGCCCGCGTAGAGCACGATCACCGAGATGATCATCGCGCTCAGGTACTCCACCCTGCCGTAACCGAAGGGATGCTTCTTGTCGGGGGCCTTCCCCGCCAGCTTCGTTCCGATTATGGTGATCAGCGAGCTGCCCGCGTCGGAGATGTTGTTCACGGCGTCCAGCACTATCGCGATGGAGTGGCTCAGGAGCCCGACAACAGCCTTGAAGGCCGCCAGGAACACGTTGGCCACGATGGCGATGATGCTTGTTTTTATGATGGTCCTTTCCCGGGAGGAGGCCTGCTCCTCTGCTGAACGGGTCAGTTCATGTTCTGTCATTTTAATCCGTCCCTGATAAATAGTTTTTAATCGTTTCCTTCCATTATCCCGCGGGCGAACTCCGCCGCCGCCGCGAGATCATTTTCATCCGGCTTTCCTTTGTTGAGGCCCTTGAATTCACCCTTGCAGTGGAATTCCCGGCTGTCCATGGGGATCCCCGCCTTATCTGCCTCATCCTTCACCTTTTTCCAGGTGGAATTAAGAAGCGCCGCGGAACCGAAGTTCACGATGCGGCCCACCTTCGAAGGGTCGAGGGCGCGTATGAAGGAACGCACCTCGGGATCGATGGTGAAGGCGTAGTAGGAATTTCCCAGGAAAAGCACGTCGGCGTATCCGTCCAGGGGAGCGTCCAGGGGCAGGGCCTCGGTGCCGGCGGCCGCGGCCACAGCCTCGGCCAGGCGCCTGGTGTTGCCGGTCTTCGTGTAGTATCTGACCGCAGCTTTCATCTCAGGCTTCTTTGATTGCGGATACCACCGCCGCCTTGACGTCCTCCATGTCCACGGTGGGCTCGAAACGGGCAATGACCTCGCCATTTCTGCTGACCAGGAACTTGGTGAAGTTCCACTTGATGTAGGCCTTGTCGCCGAAGGTCTTGTTGTTCATGTCGGAGAACTTCTTGAGGGCAGCGAACTTGATGCCCTTGCCGAATCCCTCGAAGGGCTTTTCCGTGGCAAGATACGCGAACAGGGGATCTGCGGTCTCGCCGTTCACGTCGATCTTGGTGAACTGGGGGAATTCAGTGCCGAACTTGAGGGTGCAGAACTCATGGATCTCATCATCGGATCCGGGAGCCTGGTTCGCGAACTGGTTGCAGGGGAAGTCGAGGATCTCGAAGCCCTGGTCCCTGAGTTCCCTGTACATGTCCTCGAGGGGCTCATAGTGGGGAGTGAAGCCGCATCCGGTGGCGGTATTCACGATAAGGAGCACCTTTCCCGCATACTGTGAGAGGCTCACGTCATTTCCCTGTCTGTCTTTTACTGTGAAATCATAAACTGTTGTCATTTCGATAATTCCTTTCTTTTTTTTCATTACTTCCGGCTGTCCAGAAGCTCGTACAGAAGCGAATAAAGCTCAAGGGCCTTTTCCGGGGTGAGAGCTATGCAGCTGCCTACCCCTGAAGGGATATCCTTTGCCTTTTCCTTCAGCTGCCTGCCCTTTTCGGTGAGGGTCACCACAACCACCCGCTCGTCCTGTGCGCTGCGTGTCCTTTCGACATACCCCTCCTGCTGCATCTTCTTGAGCAAAGGTGAAAGGGTGCCGTTGTCGAGCATCAGCTTTTCGCACAGTTCTCCCACCGTGACGGCGTCCTTCTCCCACAGCACCAGGAACACGATGTACTGGGTATAGGTGAGGCCCAGGGGCTTAAGCCAGGGGGTATAAAGGCTTATCACCTGTCTCGAAGCGGCGTAGAGCGGAAAACACAGCTGGTTCGCCAGTTTCAGCGCCTCATCGGAATCGTATCCCATTTCCCTTCCTCCTTTATGTTTGTTGCAATTATATTTTATCAAATATAATTTTGGATGTCAACAAAAAAGAGAGAAACTTCCGTTTCTCCCGGGCAGGTGATGTCATACCAGATACTTTTGTGCTTCCCCGATGAGTCTTTTCCTTGCCTCCCTTGCGTTTTTCGTCCAGAAAAGGGCGTCGAAGGCGTGCATCCTGCCGTGGAAGACATCCGCTTTCGCCTCTATCCCCGCCTTTGTGAGCTCTTCGACATACTTCAGTGTCTCATCCAGGAACGGTTCCCCGTCCGTAACGTAGGTATAGCACGGAGGAAGGCCCCTGTAGTCCGTCTGACGGGAGGGGCTGGCGTAGGGCTGCACAGAGGAGGCGCCCCGCATCTCCCCGAGATACTTCTTCCAGGCCCTGTGGTTCCTTTTCGTGTTCCACACCCAGGCGTGGTTGTCCCTCGATGAGGCGGTGTCCTCGCAGTCCAGCATGGGATACAGCGGGATCTGAAACTTCACCGGTATCCCTCCCCTGTCCCTGGCATACATGCACAGGGCAGCAGCGAGGCCGCCTCCGGCGCTTTCCCCTCCCACGATGAGCCTTTGGGGGTCGAATCCCAGATCATCAGCGTGCTTAAACATATATTTAAGGGCCTCCCAGCAGTCCTCCAGGGCGGCGGGGTAAGGGGAAGTTCCCGCCAGGCGGTATTCCGGGGACACGACGATCCCCGAAAAGCGCTTTGCCAGCATCTTTCCCATGGAGTAATGCACCATAGCCGCCATACCGGTCACATATCCCCCGCCGTGGATCCACAATATCCCGGGGCCGGTCCCGTAACGGAGGATCACCAGATCCATCCCTCCCGCGGGGGTGTCTATGCGTTTTCTCATCTGTCCCCTCCCTTCGCATATACAGCTGTCCCCCGCATGAGCGGGGGACGGTAGTGATCTGAAAATGTATTACTTCTTGAAGAGCCTCTTCATCAGGTCTCTCGCGGAATACCTCCACACATCCCACTCATGGTATCCGGGATATGAGCAGTACTCCACATTGTAGCCCTTCTCGCGCAGCTCGGCCACCTGAGCAGACGTAAAGGCATGTCTTCCGTCATCGGTGCCGCAGGTGATGAAGGTCAGATCGAACCTTTCGTTGTACTCTTCCGGTGAGGTGAAGAGGGCCGCGTACACCTTGTCCATGGGGGTGGCTCCCGGAGGGCCGAAGCCTTCGGGGGCTTTTGCGGTGGTGATGCCCTCGACGGCGAAGCCTCCTCCGGAGGAGAACTGTCCGAGATTCGCGAACACCTCAGGATGCAGGCTGATGATCTGGCGCGAGGTCCCTCCGCCCGCGGAAAGGCCTGCTATGCAGCGGCTGCGGCGGTCGGCTATGGTGCGGTAGTTCTCATCGATGAAGGGAACGATCTCCCTTGAGATCACCTCCGGGAAGCTGACGTTCTCGAAGAGGTTGTCCCCCACTTCCTTCGGAGCCGTGAAGGATGCGGCCACGATCAGCATCTCCTCCATCTC
>CADBPP010000130.1 GCA_902796565.1 uncultured Eubacteriales bacterium
TATTCCATCGGCACCGCCCTTATGATCCGCGGGAAGGTGGTAAAGAGCTTCAACGAGAAGCAGCGCTTCGAGGTAAAGCCCGAGGAGATAACTCTCCTGGGAGCGTGCCCGGAGGACTATCCCCTGCAGAAAAAGGCCACCAGCCTGGAGTTTCTCAGAACAGTGCCCCATCTCAGAGCCCGCACCAATACCTTCAACGCCATGTTCAGGCTCCGTTCCAAGCTGGCCTATGCCATACATGAGTTCTTCCAGACCAACAACTTCACCTACGTGCATACGCCCCTGATCACAGGCAGCGACTGCGAGGGAGCGGGTGAAGTGTTCAGAGTGACCACTCAGCCGGCGAACGCCGTCTATCCCAGCGAGGATGAGTATTTCGCGGAGGATTTCTTCAAGAGAAGAGCCGGTCTTACCGTATCCGGACAGCTGGAGGGCGAGACCATGGCCATGGCCCTTTCGAAGATCTATACCTTCGGACCCACCTTCCGCGCCGAGCTTTCATATACTGCCCGTCACGCCGCTGAGTTCTGGCAGATCGAGCCGGAAGTCGCCTTCGCGGATCTCGATGACATCATCGAGCTGGCCACGAACATGATCAAGTACATCACCAACTACGTGCTGGTCAACTGCCCCGAGGAGATCGCCTTCTTCGAGCAGTTCTACGAGAAGGGCCTTACCGCGAAGCTCAGAAACATCGTGGATTCGGAGTTCGCCGTCATCGATTACGGTGAGGCCATCGACCTGCTCATAAAGAGCGGAAAAGAGTTCAGCTATCCCGTGGAATGGGGCCTGGACCTGCAGACAGAGCATGAGAGATATCTCACCGATGAGGTGTTCAAGCGCCCGGTGTTCGTGATCAACTATCCCAAGGACATCAAGGCCTTCTACATGAAGCAGAATCCCGACGGAAAGACCGTCGCCGCCACTGACCTTCTGGTCCCCGGAGTGGGAGAGATCATCGGTGCTTCCCAGAGAGAGGACGACTACGAAAAGCTCTATGCCGTCATGACCGAGAGGGGAATGACCATGGACGATTACAAGTATTACCTCGATCTGAGAAAGTTCGGCACCGCGCCCCACGCCGGCTACGGCCTCGGATTCGAGAGGATGCTGATGTACATCACAGGCATCGGCAACATCAGGGACACCATCGCGTACCCCAGGACAGCGGGATATCTTGCATAAAAAAGTGAGGACAGAAAAAATGATAAAGATCAGAGAGGCAAAACAGTATGACGGCCAGGTCGTGGAGCTCGGTGGATTCATCACCCAGATCAGGGACCTGAAGAAGATGCAGTTCGTCATCATGGAGGACATCACGGGAGCCATTCAGCTTTCCGTATCCAAGAATGAGGAGAGCGCCGCTCTAAACGAGATCATCAGCGCCCTTACCCCCCAGAGCTCCGTCAGAGTGACCGGAAAGGTGCACGTGGATGATTTCGTAAAGCTGGGCGGAGTGGAGATATGGCCCGAGAGCATAAAGGTGGAGAGCCTTTCGGAGAGCCCCCTGCCCATAGACCTTTCCGAGCATATCGAATCCAACCGCGACCTGAGGCTCGACTGGAGGTTTTTGGATCTGAGAAGAAAGGATCACCAGCTGATCTTCAAGGTGGAGACCTGCATCGAGATGGCCATGAGGGAATTCTGGATCGACAATGACTTCATCGAGATCCATACCCCGAAGATCGTCGGCACCCCCTCCGAAGGCGGAGCTGAGCTCTTCGCACTGGATTTCTTCGGACAGAGCGCCTATCTCGCCCAGTCTCCCCAGTTCTACAAGCAGATGGCCATAGCCGCAGGCTTCGAGAAGGTCTTCGAGATCGGTCCTGCGTTCCGCGCGGAGAACTCCAATACCACCCGTCATGCCGCCGAATTCATATCCATCGACTGTGAGATGGCATGGATCGACAGCCATGAGGATGTCATGAAGCTCCAGGAAAGGCTTCTGAACTACGCCATAGGCAAAGTGAAGGAACGCTACGGAGACGAGATAAAGGAAGTCTTCGGCAAGGAGATCGTGGTCCCGACGCTGCCCTTCCCGAGAGTGACCATGGAAGAGGCGAAAAAGATCGTCGTGGATTACGGACACATCGTTCCCCCGGAAACAAAGGGAGACCTGGACCCCGAGGCTGAAAGGCTACTGGGAAGATACGCCATGGAGAAGTTCGGCCACGAGTTCATTTTCGTCACCGAGTATCCTTCTGCGGTAAGGCCCTTCTATCAGATGAGGGTCGAAGGTGATGATTCGAAAACAAAGAGCTACGACCTCATTTGGGATGGGATCGAAGTCACCACAGGCGCCCAGAGGGAGCACCGCTACGACGTGCTTCTCAGACAGGCTCAGGAAAAGAACGTGACCACTGAGATCCTCAGGGATTACCTCAACTGCTTCCGTTTCGGCACGCCTCCTCACGGAGGATTCGGCTTCGGTGCCGCCAGGATGATGATGAATCTTCTGGGTATCGGAAACATCAGGGAAGTCACATTCATCCACCGCGGAGTGGACAGACTGATGCCATAGTGACACTGTGTTATAAAGGACTGCACAGCAGTCCTTTTTTTACGGCCCTATGAGCGCAAAACATCATATTTTTATCCCAAAAGTATAAATTTATACTATAATGTAAACAGAAAGACGAGGAGGAACAATAAATGACAGTCGAGAAATTCACTTATGATGAACTGGAACAGATCGGCAACTATTCCGGAATGGGAAGGCCCGCCAGATTCAATACGCCCATCACTCCCAGAGAAAACATGCTCAGGATGTATCAGGGAAAGACCCCCATGTGGATACCTTCACCCTCTGAGATGGCTACCCTTAAGATAGACTGCGACCCGGAGAACATCGCCAGAAGCCCCGGAGACGGACCCAGAGTGGACGGCTACGGCGTCGAGTGGATCTTCGTGGAGTCCGCCGGAGGCGCCATGGTCAGGCCCGGGGATCCCAAGGTCAAGGACATCAACAGATGGGAAGAGTATGTGACTGTGCCTGATCCCGATACCTGGGACTGGGAAGCATGTTACGAAAGACAGAAGGGACGCCTTGCGGATCCCACTCTGATGACCGGCATCACTTTCGGAAGCTGCCTCTTCGAGAGGCTCATCGCCGTCATGGACTTTGAGAACGCCGCCATGGCTCTCATCGACGAGGATCAGCATGAGGGAGTCCACCGCTTCTTCAGGGCCATCACGGACTACAGAAAGAAGTATTACGCCCTGTGCAAGAAGTGGTTCAACCCCGACTGCGTCAACTTCAACGACGACTGGGGAACACAGAAGGCGGAGACATTCAACATGGACATAGCCAGAAACATGCTGGTGCCCTATGTGAAGGACGCCGTCGGTTATGCCCGTTCCCTGGGGATGTACGTGGATCTGCACTGCTGTGGCTTCGTTGAGCACTTCGTGCCCTTCTTCATCGAGGAAGGCTTCAACAGCTGGGGCGGACAGCCCATCAACGACAAGCCGAAACTCAAGAAGATGTATCCCGGAAACTTCATCTTCACCCACAGCGTGGATGTGGCGGACGATGCCACCGATGAGGAAGTCGAGGCCGCCGTCATGAAGTTCATGGATGAATTCGGCTATGACAACTTCGGCTACTACGGAGGACGCAACGAGCGTTTCCGCAAGAAGCTCTATGAGGTGTCCCGTCAGAACTACGACAGGCTCGTGGCGGAAGGCAAGGCAAAACTGTAACAGAAACATATATGAGGGGGACCGTCACGGACGGTTCCCCTCCGTATACTTTTTGAAGAAACAAACACATGGAGGGAAGTATGGACGAGAAACTGATAAGTCCGAAGGGGACCGACGCCCTTTGCGAAAACGTGGTGAATACCGTATACGGGGATCTCAGCGAGGACAATATCCGCATCTTCAAGGACCGTCTTCTGGATATGGCGGGATGCATCTTCGGCGGGGCAGGAGTGGAAGAGAATGCGTTTCTGGAGGAAAGATATCTTGACTGGGGAGGAAAGAGCGAGGCGAGAGTGTTCGCTTCGGGAGGAAAGAGGCTGCCTCTTCCGAACGCGGCCTTCCTCAATTCACTGAAAGCCCGCTCCAACGACTACGGAAGCATGCTTTTCAAGATCCACGGCGCCGCCATGCCCTCCCATGTGGGGGAGACCCTGCTGCCGGTGAACCTTACCCTGGCGGATCATTTCGGAGTGAGCGGGAAGGAATTCATAACGAACAACGTGGCCAGCGAGGATCTGGCGGGAAGGCTCCTGTATTCATTGAAGGTAAGGATGCCCGAGGACATGCTTCTGATCACCAGCGCCGCTGCAGCCGTGGCGGGTAGATATTACGGGTTCGATGCGGCACAGATGAAGGCAGCCCTGAGCTACGCCGCCACCAACGCCACGGATCCGGCCGGAGCGTACTACAATTATTCTCAGGAATTGTACCTGCATAACGCCGTCAGCGCCCAGAGCGGCATCATGTGCGCCGAGTATGTAAAGGGAGGCTGGAGAGGCTTTAAGGATCCCTACTTCGGCAGA
>CADBPP010000131.1 GCA_902796565.1 uncultured Eubacteriales bacterium
ATCCCTATGCCGTGGAGGTCACGAAGAACATAAAACAGGCCTGTGAGGACACCGGTGTGAGGTATCTGAGGCTCATGAGGGAGGAGACCCTTTCCGATGACGGAGTGGTGATGGTAGCGGATACCGACGCCTGCGCCGAGTACCTCAAAGGCAGGGAAGGAAACGTCCTTCTCACCACCGGTTCAAAGGAGCTGATGAAGTATAAGGACTCCGGAGTGGAAAGACTCTACGCGAGAGTCCTGCCCCTGGAATCCAGCATCACGTCCGCCAGGGACGCGGGCATCCCGGTGAAGAACATCATCGGGATGCAGGGTCCCTTCACCGACGACTTCAACCGGGCCCTCATACGTTTTTACGATATCGATATAATGGTCACCAAGGATTCCGGAACCGAAGGCGGTTTCGACGACAAGATCCGCGCCGCCAGGGAATGCGGCGTCGAATGCGTCGTCATCAGAAGGCCCGACGACGCCGGATACAGCCTTGAGAAAGTATATGAAATGACCGAGGAGATGATCAAATGCATGTAGATCTGATAGGCACCGGAGGAGGCTCCCCCGGCAGCATGATCCTTGAGAGCGCCGAGCTTCTGAAAAACGCCGATCTCATCATAGGCGCGAAGAGGCTCCTGGAATCCCTTCCTCAGGAGTATTGCTCCAACAGGGTCGCGGAGATCTATGCCGCGAAGATAATGGACATCATAGAGAGCTGTGGATGCGAAAACATCTGTGTGGCCTTCTCGGGGGATTCCGGCTTCTATTCCGGAGCCACCGGCATGATCCCCCTTCTTCAGGAGAAGGGCATAGACTTCACGGTGCATTCGGGGCTTTCCAGCATCCAGCTCTTCGCCTCCGCCCTTAAGAGGCCCTGGCAGGACTGGAACCTCTTTTCCGCCCACGGAACGGACATCGACCCCGTCAGCTGCGTGATGCAGGGGAAGGACGCCTTCTTCCTTACCGGAGGAAAGCTCACCTGCGAAGTGATCCTTACCATGCTCAGGGACGCGGGCCTCGGACAGCTGAAGGCCGCGGTGGGAGAGAACCTTTCCTACCCGAACCAGCGGGTCATAGAAGGGACCGTGGAGTCCCTTCTGGATGAAAAGATAGATTCCCTTTCAGTGCTTCTGATCGAAAAGGCCCCCGCGGGACCGCGAAGCCTTCCCGGTGTGGACGATGAGCTCTACATCCCCGGCAAGGTGCCCATCACCAAGAGGGACGTAAGAGCCGTCGTGCTCTCCCATATGAAGCTGGATCCGGACAGCACCGTCTGGGACGTGGGAGCGGGCACGGGAGGCATCAGCGTGGAACTGGCCCTGGCGGCCTGCCGCGGAAAGGTATATGCCGTGGAGACCAACGAAGAAGGGATAGAGCTGATAAAAAAGAACCGCGAAAAGTTCTGCCGTTTCAACATCGTTCCCGTACCGGGAATGGCTCCTGAGGCACTGAAGGATCTTCCCGCGCCCGATCGTGTATTCATCGGAGGCAGCAAGAAGAACATGATGGCCATAGTACAGACCGTCCATGAGAAGAACCCTTGTGCCCTGGTGTGCATAACCGCCATAGCCCTGGAGAGCCTCTTCGAGGCCATGGAGGCCCTGGATAAGTTCGGCTACAGCGTAAACGTGACCCAGATATCCTCCGCGGGAGCGAAGGTCGTGGGGAGCTATCACATGATGATGGCGGAGAATCCCATATATATTCTTACGGGAGAGAAAGACACATGTACAGAATGATGCTGGCCGCTCCCCGCTCGGGGACGGGAAAGACTTCCGTAACCATAGCCCTCCTGGGAGCCCTCAAGAGAAAGGGCATCGACGTATGCTCCTTCAAGTGCGGCCCGGATTACATCGACCCGATGTATCACCGCGCCGTTCTGGGAGTAGAGTGCCGAAACTGCGACCTTTTCTTCCTTTCCGAGGACGCCTTAAGGGACGAATACCGTAAATATGCCGCCGGGAGGGAGGCCGCCGTGTTCGAGGGAGTCATGGGCTTCTATGACGGCATCGGCACCACCGACGCCGCGGGCAGCGCCTGGCACGTGGCGGACACGCTGGACGTCCCGGTGATACTGGTGATGGATCCAAAGGGAACGAGCCTTACCATAGCGGCCATGATAAAGGGCCTTGCAACTTTC
>CADBPP010000132.1 GCA_902796565.1 uncultured Eubacteriales bacterium
CGCAATCGTGCGGTACAGGTATTGTTGGCAATGATTCTCCATTCAGGAAATATTTTTCTTTCATATCTTCTCCTCGTTTAAGCCTTTTTCAGATAACATCTATCCTGTAGTCACGACCCGGCTCGAGTTATCAATACGACCGTCTCCACATGTTCCGTGAACGGGAACATGTCGTATGGACGTATCCTCATGACTCTGAACCCGTTGGCAGTGAGCCATTTAAGATCCCTGGAAAGGCTCGCCGGGTCGCATGAGATGTATACGACACGGGAAGGGGAAAGCTCCTTCATGCTCTTCATGAATCTCACTGTGCTTCCGCTTCTGGGGGGATCCATTATGACGCAGTCGGCATGGGAATCCTGCTTCGCCAGCCTGCTCATGTAATCAGAGGCATCCGCTTTCACAAAATCGATGTTGCCGATACCGTTCATGGATGCGTTTGTTCCCGCATCCTTCACGGCGGAAGCGTTCTGCTCCACACCGATCACCTTTCCCGCTGCGGGAGAGGCAATGATACCTATGGTACCGGTGCCGCAGTAGGCGTCGATGAGAGTGTCCGTCTTTTTCAATTTGAGCATGTTTACGGCGTCAGCATAGATCCTGCCCGCCATGACGGGATTGACCTGGTAGAAACTGCCGGAGGAGATCCTGAAATTCATGCCGCAGAGGCTGTCTTCAATATAGCCGTCGCCATAGAGCACTTTTGAAGTCTTTCCCAGCACCACGCTGGTAAAATCAGGATTCACGCTCTGTACAACGCTGCGGATCGCGGGATGCTCTTTTACGAGGTCCGATACGAAGTCTTCGCAGCCGGGAAAGTCTTCCTTCGCGGTGATGAGCGTAACCAGCAGCTGCCCGCTGTAGCGTCCGACCCTGATCTGCACGTGACGGAGAAAGCCGCTCATCCTGTCATCCTCAAAGGCCCTTATGTGATGCTTCCTCATAAGGGCCCTGATGGTGCGGATAACTTCTCCGGCAGCCCTGTCTTCGATCATGCATTCCGGGACCGTGATGATACGGTGAGTCGACGGCGCGTACTGTCCGCTTATGATTTTCCCGTTTCTGATGCCGAATGCGGCATTCACCTTACAGCGGTAATAAAGAGGGTCCTCCATCCCCACGATCTCATCCACATGTCCGTAGCGGCCCAGGAGCCTTATCAATTCCATCATCTTGATACTGAGCTGGTCCCGGTAAGATATGCCCTGATACCGGCAGCCTCCGCACTTTCCCTTTGCGGGACATACCTTAAGGTCGTTTTTCATCAGATGCCGAGATATCCCTTCAGTACTTTTATCGAATTGAAGACCCCGTCAGCGTGGCTGCGTTCATAACCGTGGGAAGCGTATACCCCGGCGCCTATGAGGCCATGGCGGATATCGCTTCCGGCGGAAAGGGTAGCCTCCACATCGCTTCCGTAGTGGGGATAGATATCGACGGCATAGTCGGCTCCCTCCCTCTTCGCAGCATCTATGAGTTTTCCCACCACTTCGTAGCTGTAGGGGCCTCTTGAATCCTTCGCGCAGATGGAGACCTGACGTTCGGTGCACTCCAGTCCTTCGCCGACACAGCCCATGTCCACGCTGATGGACTCAGTCACACCTGGAGGCACTGAGGCGCTCCCGCCGTGGCCGACTTCCTCATATACCGTGATATGGGCGTATACGTGCCTTTCGGGCACCGCGCCGGAATCCTTCATGTAACGGGCCAGGCCCAGAATGATACCCACGGAAAGCTTGTCATCCAGAAAGCGGCTCTTTATGTATCCCGATGAGGTGATCCTGCTCCTGGGATCGAAGGCGACTATATCGCCGTTTTCGATGCCCAGCTTTCTTACGTCTTCGGCGCTGCGGACGTCTTCGTCCAGCACTACCTCGGTGGAATCGAAGTCCCTCTTCTTATCGGAGTAGTCACCGTTCACATGGACCGAGGCGTCTATGAGCTGCAGAGTGCCCTCGTATACCCTTGAGTCCCTGGTATATATCCTTACGTTCTCCGCCTCGCCGTTGTTGGCGTTCATCCCTCCCAGGGGAGTGATGCGTATCCTTCCGTTTGATTTGATCTGGGCCACCATGCCTCCCAGGGTATCCGTATGGGCCTGGAGAAGAAGGCCGTCATCGTCATTTCTGCCTCCGAGATCCGCCAGGACCCCTCCCTTTGTGGTAATCACCGCATCGAAGCCCAGGGTTATGAACTCATCCCTCACCCAGCGCGCAGCCTTTTCGGTATAGCCCGATGGCGAATCGATGGCAAGAAGCTCCATCGTCTTTTCCATCGCATGATCACGGTATTTTGTGTCCAGCATTTTTCTTTCCTCCGTCAGTTCTGTGTATATTTTTCACCCTGTATAAGATCGTCGTCCCTGAAGCGCTTCATTATCCTGTTGAGGACCTTCTTTTTATCTGCGCTCCACCCGGGGGCTATAAGATACTTTTTGTTTCCGTCCCCGGTGAGACGGTGCACGCTCATATCCCTTCTTATGTGCCTTATGCACTCTTCCAGTACATCGATGTACTCCTCGAGCCCCATCAGGTGGACCCTGCCCTCTTCGTACTCCCCGGCAAGATCCGTGCCGGAAAGCACGTGCAGCATGTGGAACTTGATCGAATCAGCTCCGCTTCGCGCGATATGCTCTGCCGTTTGGACGATCATCTCCGTGCTCTCCCCGGGGATCCCGATTATCATGTGGGCCACTGTCCCGATATTCCTTTCGGAAAGAGCCTTTACAGCCTCGTCGTAGACCCTGAGAGGATAGCCCCTCCTTAAGTACACGGCGCTTTTTTCGTGGACCGTCTGAAGTCCCAGTTCCACGATCAGGGGCTTGATCCCCGAGAGCTCCTCCAGAACATCCAGCACGCCCTCCCCGAGGCAGTCCGGCCGTGTCGCTATGTCCAGAGCCGCGATATCGTCCCTCCCGGCCACAGGAAGGTAGAGCTCCCTAAGCCTTTCCGGGGAAGCGTATGTATTGGTGTAACTCTGGAAGTATGCCATGTACAATCCTGAGGGATTCTTCTTTTCCACCATGGCCTTTGCCCGTTCTATCTGTGCCTGCAGGCCGCCTTCAGCGTTCTGTGCGAAATCACCGCTGCCGCCTCGGCAGAAGATGCATCCGCCGTATGACAGGGTGCCGTCACGGTTCGGGCAGGAAAAGCCCCCGTCCAGGGACAGCTTGTATACCTTCGCGCCGAAACGCTCTCTCATTTCATCATTGAAGCTTCTGTAATACATTTCGCGAAAAC
>CADBPP010000133.1 GCA_902796565.1 uncultured Eubacteriales bacterium
GGCTGAAGGAACTGAAAGGCTGAAGCCCAGTCAGACCACTGCCACTGTTTCGGTGATAACAATATGCATCTTAATTGTCGTATCGATCATTATTCCCGGCATAATGGTTTCTGTGAAGCCTCAAGCGATTTTTTTCGTGTGAGGCTTCACAAACATGACTGCTGCAAATATAATAAGAATAGGAAATGATTATCAGCACGCTGTAAACAGGAGCATCCGCCATGAAGATTCTGATCATTGTAATCGCAGCAGCAGCCCTCCTTGCTGCAGCTGTCCTGGTTCTCAGAGGAGCAGAAAAGAAACGGGACATGCAGTACGCCCTCGATCGTTACAGGTTCGATCTCAGGTCGATCCTGACCTACCGGGAATATGACTTTCTTTTGGCACTTTTCGATAATGCGTTCAGTCACAGCAGGAGCGGGAGTTTCAGGGGCGGAGGAGTCTGGAGAGAAGAAGCATCCGCCGATCAGAAGGAACTTCTCGAACATATGAAAAAAGGGAGGATCGATTACAGCCAGCTGACAATGCTGATGGAATATATCGGTATCCTTGGGCCGAAGACAGGAGAAGACGCGAGCGGTTTGCTGGATGAGATATATCGTAAACTTGATCTTGCGGAATACAATGACCGAAAACAGAGGTAAGACCATTCAGTCGGAAATACAGGAACGAGCATACGTAAACCATGACTTGCTAATTGGTATTTATTTGTTTAAACAGGAGGAAATATGGCTAATAAAAATGGAATGACCGCATCATACGATCCTTTATACGAAACTTTAAAGAAACGCAATTTAACAATGTCTTATTTAGTTCAAAAGGGTGTAATATACCCTTCTGATCTAACCAGGATGAATAACGGTTTCGATCTGCCTAATCTGATTGCGAGGCTGTGTGATTATTTGCAGTGTTCAAAGGAAGATGTTGTGGAATATATCACAATTCCTGAAATGGAAGATTAGGATACAGAAACGAGTACTGAAGAGGGTGGAAGCATATCTCCGGTGAAATCATCATGGGAGATATAAAAAAAAGGATATGAAGAATTATTATATCGCCAGCATCTGCAGGAACGGGATCATCGGAGGCGCCATTATCGCCGATGACGGAGGCATCAGCTACAAAACGGGAAAGCTGACCGTTCCGCCCGAACTGAGGGATCTAAGGATGGAATACAGGGACATCCGGGACTTTTCTAAAAAGTGGGTCCTGTGTTTTCCTGTCTTCACCATCGATATGAAAGACGGAGAAACATATAAATTCATCATCTTCAGCCCCGGAAAATTCCATTCATTATTATTTGAAAAGGTCGATCGGTAAATGACCGTCATGCCATGGGGATAGCCCATTCACCCATAAGAGCCCGAGGGGCTCTTTTTCAATATGAGACGTGATTTAAATACACAAAAAACAGTCAGAGCGTTTTTTCCTGACTGTATGCCCGGAGCCTTTCCCATTCAGCTTTCTGGAGCAAAGATGGTCTCAAAGGTCTTCCTCAGCTCCCCAAACCCCGGAACAGGCGCGGAAGATGGCGGCCGTCTCCGACGGGGCGATAGTAAGTTCGGCTGTGATAAGGATCCTGGAGGAATACGGCACGGATGCTCCGGAACACATAGGGGAATATGTGAGACTCATAAAGGAAGCCGTGGCTGAGGCATAGCCCGCGGATCCTGTCCGGCAGAACTTTGGATCCCGGTGATAATGTGTTAATGTATCTGTGACGATCCGTCCGATAATACTCTCACGGCGCCAGCCCGGAGAAATGAAGGGATATCGTATGGACATGGACAATTATCCGCCGGTACATAACAGACCTGAGGCGGTCGAATCCTTCGACCGCCTTGAATCGCTGTGGGAGCGTTTCCCGAAGTATCATGAGATGACTCTGTCCGCCTCCATAGATGAGCTCGTCTCCGGACATGAGTCCTGGCAGGAGGATTTCGCTAATGTGCGGGAGGAATACCTCAGCGGAAGATACGAAGACTTCCTGGTGGACCTTTCCTGGGCGGACCTCCCCTACCGGTATGAGACGGGAAGACTTATCCGCGGCAGGGGCCCTCTCCCCGTGAATGAATTCGCGAAGAGATTCATGGAGCAGTTCTCCCGTCTGGATACGGACCGCGACGCTGTCTTTATCTTCCCGGAGAGCTATGTGTCGCAGTTTTTCGTGATAATGGACGTATGCGGAAGAGCAAAGGAGCTCACCGTCCTGAACAGTCTTTTCCCGGATGAGGAGACCGTCCACTACATGGCTGTCTTCGACAAGAGGAACATGGACGACGTGCTGCTGATGCATCACCTTCTTTACCGGAGCGCATCGGAGGATCTTTTCGGAGGCTACAGCCTCTACGGATATTCCCTTTCCTGGTATCAGACCCATCTCAGACAGGACGGGATCGTCCTCAGAAGTCCCTATCTTCCGGACGAGCTGGCGCGTTTTCAGGGAAACCTGCCCTTTCATCATAACCCGTCGGGGACGGTGGAGGTCAGAAGGAACATCGATCATATCCTTGAGTGCGGATACTGCTCTGACGAGCTGGAGCTCTTTCTGATGCTGACCAGGACGGTAATGCCCTTCTTCCAGTGGATATATACGGACATAGCGCTGTACGAGGAGAAGGACGGCTATCACTACGACTGGAGGCTCGAGCGCACCAGGATCCGCACGAGACTCACCGCGGAGGGCATCATAAGGCCGAAATGGAAACATGAACTCACCCTGTTCAATGTGATCAGAAAGCTTTACCCCGACACACTTTACCAGTACAGGCCGCCCTGGCTCGGAAGGCAGAGCCTGGATATGTACATCCCGTCAATCGCGACCGCGGTGGAATACCAGGGGATACAGCATTACATGAGCGTGGGGTTCTTCGGAGGAGAGGAGGCCCTTGAACTGAGAAAAGAGCTGGATGAGACTAAGAAGCGACTCTGCGAAGAGAACGGAGTGAGGCTGATCGAATGGCCATACAGCCTTGACCCCACCGAAAGGAATGCGGCTGAGATGCTTTCGGGGAAAGGATGAATGCAAGCTCTGACAAAACCGTTTGCCCCGGGATATGCAATCAACTATAATGTTTATCGGAGAACTGCCAAAAACACGGAAGAGCACCGTCCGAACGCTCTTACTGACGAAAAGGAGAAAACACCATGAACGAAGAATGTCTCATATGCTCCGCCCCTCTGGAATATCTCGGCGAAGACACGGAGATGGAATGCGCGATATGCCATAAGAAGGAAATTAGCAAAACAAGATGCGTAAACGGCCACTATGTGTGCAATGACTGCCATACCGCGGGACTCGACTCCGTCATCGGCGTATGCCTCCGGGAGACATCGAAGGATCCGGTGGAGATAATCGAAAAGATGATGGACATGCCCTTCTGCCACATGCACGGACCGGAACACCATGTCATGGTGGGGGCGTCTCTTCTCACCGCCTATAAAAACGCCGGAGGAGATATCGATCTTCCGAAAGCACTGGGTGAGATGATGTCCCGGGGGAAAAAGGTCCCCGGAGGGACCTGCGGGTTCTGGGGAGCATGCGGCGCGGGCATCAGCTCGGGAATGTTCGTTTCGATCATTTCCGGCTCCTCTCCCCTGGCCGCAGAGCCCTTCGGGCTCTCCAACAGGATGACGGCGTCATCCCTGGAGAAGATCGGCATGATCGGCGGCCCCCGCTGCTGCAAGAGGGATTCGTTCCTGTCGATACTGGCCGCGGTGGATTTCGCAAAGGAACATTTCGGCGTGGAGATGGAAAAGCGCCGGATCGTGTGCCGCTATTCTGGGCACAACAATCAGTGCATAGGCGCCCGGTGCCCGTTTTCAAAGGACAGGACCTGAGCGGTCCAGGGCAGCTGTCCGAAAATAACGGAAAACTGATATTTGGACGGCGGGAAAGCCGCATATCATCCGTTGTATGATATAATGCTGGATGGCATCCGTATCCCGGGCAGGGATCCGGATAAAAAAAAGCGATAAAGGATACCTGAAATGATAGTTCTCTTCGGTTGTCTGATCGTAAGCATGATCCCTTCCCTTCTCATCTACTTCTGGTTCGCTCATATGTATAAGGGCGACACGGAACATACCAAAACATGCCGCAAGCTTTTCTGGAAGGGCGTGCTGTGTGTACTGGGCATTTTCGCGCTGGATCTTGTGCTTTCCCTTCTCTGGTCAATGACGGGCCTGTCCGGGAAGAGCGAGCTGATCGATGTTTTATTCAAATGCTTTATACTGAACGCGTTCGTGGAGGAGCTGGTCAAGCTCATGAACGCCCGTTCCGTCATCAGAAAGAAGTCCGGGGCGGTCTCGTGGCTCTCCATGATCATGTATACGACCATCGTCGCTATCGGTTTCGCTCTGGCGGAGGATGTGGTCTACGCCTTCACCACAAGTCCGGGACAGATACTCGTAAGGGGCGTCACGGCGGGACATGCCGTTTACGGCCTGATAAGCGGATACTTTATCGGAAAGGCCTACAAGTACGGGGAGAAAAAATACTCTTTCATCGGGACAATCGTCCCCTGGCTGCTGCACGGTATGTATAACTTCGGACTGGACAGCACTAAGGCAGGGCTCGGTGAGGATCTGTCAACGGCATTCGGGATGATATCCGTGACCATCGCCGCTGCCGGAGTCATCTACATCATCGTGATGCTCCTCAAAATACGCAAATACAGGGAGGATCCCGTGTACACAGAACCTCTCCCGCTGCCTGAAAAGGTCTGACGGCAGATGGTATCCAAACCCACAGGCATACTGTTCGTCTGCCACGGCAACATATGCCGTTCCCCCATGGCGGAATTCTGCATGAAGGACCTCGTCAGCAAAGCGGACTGCGCACAGCGTTTCATGATCGCCTCTGCGGCCACCAGCACGGAAGAGATCTTCCATGGGATCGGTAATCCCGTCTATCCTCCCGCCGTAAGGGAGCTTTCCCGTCACGGCATCTCCTGCAAAGGGAAAAGGGCGGTGCATCTGTGCAGGGACGACTACGCAAAGTACGACCTGATCATCGGGATGGACCACAATAATCTCAGGAACATGCGCCGGATACTGGGAGACGATCCCGAGGGAAAGATAAGTCTTCTTCTCGATTTTACGGGATCGCCCCAGGACATAGCCGATCCCTGGTACACCGGGGACTTCGAACGCACCTGGGACGATATCCTAAGGGGGTGCACCGCGCTGCTGGATGAGCTGCTCCGCGGATAAATGAGCCCCAAAACACATGACCGA
>CADBPP010000134.1 GCA_902796565.1 uncultured Eubacteriales bacterium
GAACAGTTCCCTGTTCAGGTACATCAGAGTCTCGAAGGTGTCTCCTTCTTCGTCCAGGTCCTTTTCGAGGAGCTCGTACTGCTCGTCAAAGAGGTATGCAAGGCTCCCCAGAAGGTCGTCCTTGCTTCTGAAGTAGTGGTAGAAGCTCCCCCTGGAGGTGCCGCTTTTCTCCACTATCTCCTCTATGGTGGTATCGTCGTATCCCTGGGCATAGAACAGCTCCCAGGCAGCGGATACTATCTTTCCCTTAGTGTTGCTCGTTCGTTTCGCCATGGTGCCCTCCGGGGCAATTATACAAAAAATGTGCCCCGATGGGGCGCAATGGAGCTCAATTCTTGTAAAAAAAGATAGTGTGAGGTATAATAAATATTCAATTCGTACAATGAAAGGAGGAGACCGGCAATGAGCGAGGCCGTGAACACATCCGCGGAGCGCCTGAGCCTCAGGGACCGTTCGGACAGGGACCTTACCATACAGGACCTGCTGGACGAAGTGAGACAGTACAATCCCCAGGCTGACTGCGATCTGATAACGAAAGCATACGAGACCGCCAGGGACGCCCATGAGGGTCAGAACCGCTATTCCGGGGATCCCTACATAGTCCATCCGCTGGCTGTCGCCATGATACTGGCCCAGATGCACATGGACCAGTCCACCATCATAGCCGGCCTCCTGCATGATGTCATAGAGGATACCTCCCTCACCTACGACGACATAAAGGAGAGCTTCGGCGAGGAGGTGGCGGACCTGGTGGACGGCGTCACGAAGATCACCAAGTTCCAGTTCTCCAGCAACGAGGAGGCCCAGATAGAGTCCTACCGCAAGATGTTCGTGTCCATGGCCAGCGACGTGAGGGTCATCATCGTGAAGCTCTGCGACAGGCTGCACAACATGCGCACCCTGGACGCCATGAGGCCGGAAAAGCAGATCCAGAAGTCCCATGAGACCCTGGATATCTACGCCCCCATAGCCCACCGTCTCGGTATGTTCAACATCAAGTGGGAGTTCGAGGACCTGGCATTGAGGTATCTGGAGCCGGAGAAGTACCGGGAGCTGGAGGACAGCATCAAGCTGAAGAGACGGGAGAGGGAAAAGTACATAGACGACGTCATAGCCGTCTTGAGGGAGAAGCTCAACGAGGAGCACATAGAGTGCGAGATCTACGGGCGCCCCAAGCACTTCTACAGCATCTACAAGAAGATGCAGACGGGCAAGAGCTTTTCCGACATATATGACCTTATCGCCGTCAGGGTGATCGTGGACACCGTAGGGGACTGCTACGCGGTGCTGGGCTGGGTCCATACCCTGTGGAAGCCCATCCCCGGCAGGATCAAGGACTACATCGCCATGCCCAAACCCAACATGTACCAGTCGCTGCACACCACAGTCATCGGCCCCGGCGGCAGCCCCTTCGAGATCCAGATCAGGACTAAGGAGATGCATCTGGTGGCGGAATACGGCATCGCGGCCCACTGGAAGTACAAGGAAGGAAAGAAGGGCAGCGACGAGCTGGCGGAGAAGCTGCAGTGGCTCATGGAGATAAAGGAGCTGGAGAAGGAGTCCGAGGGAGCCGAAGAGTTCGTGGAATCCGTCAAGAGCGACCTGTACTCCGAGGAGGTCTTCGTTTTCACCCCCAAGGGAAAGGTGTTCGAGCTCCCCGCGGGCAGCACCCCCATAGACTTTGCCTACAGGGTCCATACCGACGTGGGCAACCACTGTACGGGAGCAAAGGTGCACGGCAAGATCGTGCCCCTGACATACAGGCTTGAGACCGGGGACATAGTGGAGATAATCACCTCCCCCTCATCCAAGGGACCGAGCCGCGACTGGCTCAACATAGTGGTTTCCCCCCAGGCCAGGAACAAGATAAGGGCGTTTCTGAGAAAGAACGACAGGGAAGAGAACGTCATCAAGGGAAAGGAAGCCATAAAGAGGGAAGCCAAGCACCTCAAGGTGGAGTACAACGCCGTGGTGAACAATAAGTACACGGACTTCATCTGCCGGCGCTTCAACGTCCTGAGCTGGGACGACCTTTTTGCCGCCATAGGCTACGGAGGCATCCGGCCCGGATACGTCATCCAGAGGATAAAGGACCGTTTCCCCCAGGATTTCATCCAGGAGGAGGAGAAGAACACCTTCGTAAAGGCCCCGAAGACGGATTCCTCAAAGGCGGTGCACGTACAGGGCAACTCCGACCTCTCGGTGAAGTTCGCCCACTGCTGCCAGCCGGTGCCCGGTGACAGCATCATCGGCTATATCACCCGGGGCAGGGGGATCACGGTCCACCGCTCCGACTGTGTCAATATGAAGAACGTGGACGATCTTGACCGCCTTATCAGGGTGGACTGGATAGACGAGGGAGGAAGCACCGACAACAAATTCATAGTGAGCCTCTCGATACACGCCAATGACCGCAAGGGGATCCTAGCGGAGATCACCACCGCCATCAGCGACATGGGGCTCGACATCTCGGCCCTGCAGACCAGGCCGTCGGACAACGGGATCGCGAAGATCTCCGTCGACATAGTGGTGTTCAGCACCTCCCAGGTGGAGGCACTGATAAAGAAGCTGGAGAAGATAAGGGACATACTGAATATTTACAGAGTTTAAGGAGCAGAAATGGCACAGAATATCCCCCGTCACGTGGGCATCATAATGGACGGCAACGGCCGCTGGGCCCAGAGACAGGGCCTTCTAAGGACCGTCGGCCACCGTTTCGGTACCGAGACCGTGCAGCGGGCAATGGAGTATATGAGCAGGGCGGGCGTCTCCGTCCTGACCCTCTACGCCTTTTCCACCGAGAACTGGAAGAGGCCCGAAAAGGAGATAGCGACGATCATGTCCCTCCTTTCGGAGTACCTGTATAAGAAGACCCCCGAGATGAGATCCTCCGGAGTCAGGCTGAACTTCATAGGGGATCTTTCCCGGATCCCGGAGGAATCCATGAAGGCGGTCAGATACGCGGTGGATGAGCTCAGAAACGGAAGCGGGCTCAAAGTGAACATCGCCCTGAATTACGGAGGGCGCGCGGAGATCGTCACGGCGGTCCGCAGCCTGGCGGATGACGTCGCCCGGGGGAGGCTCAGGCCGGAGGACATCACGGAGGATATGATCTCCGCAAGACTGTACACGGCGGATGACCCGGATCCGGACCTTATAATACGTACCGGAGCCGAGACGAGGCTTTCAAATTTCCTGACATGGCAGAGCGCCTATTCCGAACTGTATTTCACCCCCACTCTGTGGCCGGACATGCAGGACAGTGATTTTGATGCGGCGCTGGAATATTATTCGTCGAGAGACAGAAGATACGGGGGACTTAACAATGCTTAAACAGAGAGTCATAACGGCGGCGGTCCTGCTGGCGGTCCTTGCGGGGGCCGTGCTGTGGAGCCCATACGCTCTGGCGGCGGTGGCCGCGGTGCTGTCCGTGGGAGCTTCATATGAATTCAGCAGGCTCATAACAAAGGACGATTCGATAGGGGCGAACCTCCTTCTCATGTGCCTTGCGGCGGCGGTGAACGCATGCGGAGTGTTCTTCCCGCGTCTCATCGCTCCCCTCAGCGTCTTCGCCGCGGTGATGATCTTCGCCAGGGTGATGTTCTCGGAGGAGCCCGACGCCTCCGACGCCGTCTATCTCGTCTGGGGATACCTCTATACGGGCCTTTGCATGGCCCTGGCCCAGAGGCTCATGACATCCCCCCACGGCTACGCCATCGTGCTGCCTGCCTTTGCCGCCTGCGCCCTGTGCGATACCGCCGCATATTTCATCGGCATGAAGTTCGGAAAGCACCGCTTCTGCCCTAAGGTCTCCCCGAAAAAGAGCTGGGAAGGAGCCGTCGCGGGATTCATCGCCGCCGTGGCCGCCTACAGCGCCTCATACTTCATCCCCTCCGCGGCCTCACTGCCCAACAGGCTCGCGTTCTGCGTCGCCGGGGGAGTGGTCATTGGCGTCTTCGGTGAACTGGGGGACCTGGCGGCCTCCCTGGTAAAGAGGAAGTTCGACGTAAAGGATTACGGCACGGTGTTCCCGGGCCACGGAGGATTCCTGGACCGCATCGACAGCTACCTGTTCGTTTTCGCAGGGATATATGTCCTCAGCTGTCTGCTTTTGGGCATCAGCTAGAAAAGAGGTTATAAAATGTCAACATTCGTCACGATACTTGTGGCCGTTCTGATCTTCGGGGTCCTCATCATGACTCACGAATACGGCCATTTCCTCGCCGCCAGACGCTGCGGCGTGGATGTGCTGGAGTTCTCCGTGGGCATGGGCCCCCTCATCTGGAAAAAGAAAAAGGGTGAGACCCAGTATTCCGTAAGGCTCCTGCCCATAGGCGGCTACTGCCGCATGAAGGGCGAGGAGGGGGACGAAGACGGGGACTGGGAAGCCAAAGGCTGCCTCTACGCCGCGCCTCCAGCGAAAAGGATGATCATCATGGCGGCGGGCGCCGCTATGAACCTTCTCACCGCGGTGCTGATCTTCTTCATCCTCCTTTGCATGAACGGCACCGATGCCACGACGGTCATCGCCACCGTGTCCGAGGGATCCCCGGCCATGGAAGCGGGGATCGAGGCGGGGGACCGCATCATCAGGATAGACGATACCGAGATCATCGAGTGGGACGACATCACGGGCGCCATCAGAGAGGGCCCCGGCGCAGAACTCACAGTGACCGTCATAAAGGCTTCCGGGGAAGAGAAGAGCTACACCCTCACGCCCCGCTTCGACGAAGAGCAGAACGCCTACCTCATAGGCATCTCCCCGAGGGTGAGGACCAGCGTATTCAAGGCCCTGGGCCGCAGCTTCTACCTTACAGGCTACTACATGGTGCTGATACTGAGGCTCTTGGGACAGATAATCACCGGAAAGATGGGAATGGAGGCCTTCAGCGGGCCCATAGGGGCCACGGTGATCATAGGGCAGTACATCCCCTACGGCATACAGTACGTGCTGGAGATAGCCGCCAGCATCGCCGTGAGCCTGGGACTGTTCAACCTTCTTCCGATACCGGCCCTCGACGGCAGCAGGATAGTCTTCTGCCTGATAGAGCTCATAAAGGGTTCGCCCGTAAACAGGGAGCTGGAAGCGAAGATACACACCGTGGGCATGATACTTCTTCTGGGCTTTGCCTGCTTCATCGCCTACCGTGACGTCATAACATACATTCTGTAGGAGGGCACATGAGAAAACAGACCAGGGCCGTGAAGGTCTCGGACGTGATCATAGGCGGGGGGTTCCCCGTCAGCATCCAGTCGATGCTCAATATCCCCCTCACCGATACCGACAGGGTACTTTCTTCCATACATGAACTGGAGGAGGCTGGCTGCCAGATAATCAGGGCCGCCGTGCCGGACATGGAATCGGCAGAGGCCATAAGGACGATACTTCCCCATATGAGGGTGCCCCTCGTGGCCGACATACATTTCGACTACCGCCTGGCGATAGCCTCCGTGGAGGCAGGCGTCTCCAAGGTGAGGATCAATCCCGGAAACATCGGCGGTCCCGACAAGGTCAGGGAGGTGTGCGCCTGCCTCAGGGAGCACGATATCCCCGTGAGGGTCGGGGTCAATTCCGGCAGCGTTGAAAAGGACCTGCTGGAAAAGTACGGCCATGTGTGCGCCGACGCCCTGGTGGAAAGCGCCGAGAGGAGCATCGGGTACTTCAACGAATTCGGCTACGACAACATAGTCATGAGCATCAAGTCCAGCGACGTGGTCATGACGGTGGAGGCCAACAGGCTCTTCTCCTCCCGCCATGACTATCCCCTGCACCTGGGGGTCACCGAGGCCGGGGCCGCCCTGTCCGGAGTCATACGCTCCAGCGTCGGGATAGGCACCCTTCTTATGGAGGGCATAGGGGACACCATCAGGGTATCCCTCACCGGGGACCCGGTACAGGAGGTGGTCGCCGCGAAGGAGATCCTTACCGCCGCAGACATGCGCCGGGAGGGAGTCAGGATCGTTTCCTGTCCCACCTGCGCCCGCTGCAAGACGGACACCCTTTCCATCGTGGAATATCTTAAGGAGCATACGTCCCACATAAAGGAGAACGTAGTCGTGGCGGTGATGGGCTGCGTGGTGAACGGTCCCGGGGAATCCAGGGAAGCCGACGTGGGCGTGGCCTGCGGGGACGGCAAAGGCGCCGTGTTCAGAGACGGCGAGATCTACATGAGCGTTCCCACCGGGGATCTGAAAAAAGTCCTTCTGGAGGAGATAGAGAAGATAGCCGAAAGAAAGAGGTCGGAAGAAAAGGATCAATGAGACTTACATACGACTGTCATACCCACACGAACGTATCCCACGGCAAAAACACAGCGTCCGAGATGATCCGCGCCGCCTTTGAGAAGGGGCTTTCGGGCATCTGGATAACGGAGCACGGTCCCGCTCACATGAGCATAAGAAAGCATATGTACACAAGCAGGAGGGACGCATATCTGAGGCTCCGGGATGAGATCGAAGCCGAAAAGCCCAGGTATCCGGGCATGGACATACGCTTCGGAGCCGAGGCCAACGTCATAGGCCTCGACGGGGAGATCGATACCGCCGGACTTCAGGACGTGTTCGAGTTCATGAACGTGGGCTATCACATGATGGCCTTCATGAAGGATCTTCCTTCGGAGCTCTCACTGCAGGCCAGGGTCATAGGCTACAAAAAGCTGGGCATGAGCTTCCTTGAGGAGCGCTTTTCGAGGACCCTTACGGAAGTGATGCTGAGGACTCTGGACGAGTTTCCCATAAACATGATAACCCATCCCACCCGCTACTATCCCATGGATATGGCCGCGATCGCCTCGAAGTGCTCCGAGAGGGGCACCATACTGGAGATAAACTCACCGAAAAAACTGCTCGGAGCGGATCAGATAAGGGATATAATAGCAGTGAACGATACGGTCCTCTTTGCCGTGGGCAGCGACGCCCACAGAAAGGAGGACGTGGGGGAGGTGTCAGATGCCCTCTCGATCATCGAAGAGAGCGGCCTTGCCCCCGGGCGCGTCACCAATATAATATTCTGAGGAATAGACATGTACAAGAAATACAATTTCAGATGGCTCAAGCATCTGGATTTCATCCTGCTGGATGTGCTGTGCCTTCACATTGCATTCGTGATCTCATATATCATCCGTCACGGGGCATCCAATCCCTATGCCAGGGAAGGATACCTCATGATCTCGGTGGTGTTCACCATCGTGGACTTCCTTTCGGCCATAAGTTTCGAGTCCATGAAGAACGTCCTCAAGAGGGGCTACTATAAGGAGATGGCCTCCACCCTGAGGCATTCCCTGATAGTCATAGCCCTCACGGTGGCTTACATGTTCACCATCAAGGAATCCGAGACCTATTCCAGGGCCGTTTTCCTGATGATGGCCGTGATCTATCCCCTGATCGCCTACCTTGTAAGGCTCCTGTGGAAGAAGAGGGTCATAGCCCACCTGAAGAACACCGATCTCTCCACCGTCATAGTCATCACCATCCGGGACTATGCCGAGAGACTGGTAAAGGACCTTTCCGCATCGAAGGACGTGGTGGGCGTAATAACCATGGATTCCAGCATCATAGGGGAGCCCGTGTGGGGAGGAGCGAAGATCGTTTCATCCTACGAGAAGGCCGCCGAATACATCTGCCGCCTGGCGGTGGACGAGGTATACATAAGCGTTCCCAGGGACTGGGCCCTCCCGAGAAAGCTCATTGGCCAGATCATCTCCATGGGCATCGCGGTCCATGTGGAGATGGACAGCCTGACGGACTTCGAGGTGGAGAACCAGTTTGTGGAAAAGATCGGAGGCCATAACGTCATCACCGCGGCCCTTTCCACCGCGACCCCGATGCAGGCCTTCCTTAAGAGAGCCATGGATATCCTGGGAGGAGCCGTGGGATGCCTGATCACACTGGTGCTGTGCATCTTCATAGCCCCCGCCATCAAGATACTTTCCCCCGGTCCCGTTTTCTTCAGGCAGGAAAGGGTCGGCCGCGGAGGAAGGCGCTTCATGATGTACAAGTTCCGCAGCATGTACATGGACGCCGAGGAAAGAAAGGCCGCCCTGATGAAGAACAACCGCATAAAGGACGGCATGATGTTCAAGCTGGACGAGGATCCCCGCATCATAGGCAGCCGCTTCACGGAGGACGGCACCTACAAAAAGGGCTTCGGAAACTTCATAAGGGACACCTCCCTGGACGAATTCCCCCAGTTCTTCAATGTCCTCAAAGGGGACATGAGCCTCGTGGGAACAAGGCCGCCCACGGTGGACGAATGGGAAAAGTACGAGCTGCATCACCGCGCCCGCCTGGCTATCAAGCCCGGCATCACGGGACTGTGGCAGGTGTCCGGCCGCAGCGAGATCACCGATTTCGAGAAGGTGGTGGAGCTGGACAAGCGCTACATCTGCGAATGGAGCCTGGGACTGGATCTGAGGATACTTGTGAAGACCGTGGGCGTGGTCCTCGGAAGGAAGGGTTCACTGTAAAAAAGCATTGGGGCTGTCTTCGGACAGCTCCTTTTGTATGGAGCACGCTGTGATCGTAAAGCGCGATCCCGGTAATGACCTGACATTTATCGACAAAAAAAACGCCCGAAGGCGTTTCAGACATAAAAATGGTAGCGAGAGGGGGATTTGAACCCTCGACACTGCGGGTATGAACCGCATGCTCTAGCCAACTGAGCTATCTCGCCACGTGCTTGATA
>CADBPP010000135.1 GCA_902796565.1 uncultured Eubacteriales bacterium
CTGCATTTGTCATAACTTTTTAGTCCTTTCTATATATGATAATGTTTCCGATTCTGTCACCGCAGTTTATTATATCGCACGGAAGGTGATGAATTCTACCATCAAAACAAAAATAGGATCTCACTCATGTGATAATACTGTGATAATCACCCGGTTATAATGAAATCAACAAAAGGAAAACACTTCACCAATCATTTGAAAATAGAAAAGGAGATAAAAAAATGAAAAACATGATTGAAAATAACCCGGTATTCGCAGCAGCTTTCTATTTCATTCTTACATGGGCAGGTTTCCCGATCGCAGCTTTGATATCCAGCCAGGTGAGAGGCATCTCTTTTGAAGTAGCAGCCAGCACACCTTATATCCTCTTTACCTTCGTCTTCGGATCCATCGTCGCCGCGTCTCAGATGTACATCAGAGCGAAGAAATCATTATGAAAAGCAATAAAAGTTTAAAGCATCAAAAGAGCAGCGCTGTCACCCATATCAGCCCTGCTCTTTCTTTTATGCTTTTCTATTTTCCAACCTGCAGCCTGTGATATCTCCGTCGTCCGATCAGCAGCGCCGCTATGACGATTACCGAATATATGACAGGTGCTGCCTGGTAATTCAGGAATAAAAACAGCGCTTACTCATCTTCGTCCCAAAATGAGTAAGCGCTGATACATTACTGTGTTTTAGCTCCAGAAACAATCTGCCCGTTTATGTATCGATATCGCGCTTCTCAGGCGCTGCGTGCAGATGTTTCATATGTCTCAAATAAAACTCATCAAACTCATGGTGTCCCCAGTCAGAAAAAACTGTTCCCGGAATTTCGGAAGCGATCTCCCGGGAAATGTTTCTAACCAGCGTATCGCTCTCATATGACTGTGTAAAAACCATCCTGAGAGTTCCGCCGAATTCACACGCCAATATCCATAACAGATAAGAATAGCTGCCCGCATAGGCAGTCAGGGAAGTGACATGCGGATCGATCTCTTCACCAAACCGGACTTTCCCTGCATAAGAGATTCCATATGTATAAATCGCAGTGTCCGTCTTCCGCCCTTCGCGAACAATGATTTTGGTTTTGATACCGACCGGCAGAGAAGTATCGATAAACGGCTTGGATCTCTCATTGATGTCATAACGATCCATCTTTGCCGAATACGGGATCGGAAAATTAGATGAAGCATTCCCGCTGGTCTCGAAATGAAAAATCGGACGCAGATCAACCGGAGTATAGCCGATGATGACTTTTTCCCCAACGTCGTAGGTTTTGCGAATAGCACGGCCTATGAAAGCATGCAGAGTCGAGACGACGGAGCTTTCGTTGTTTTTTGAAAGGGCAAGAAGCGGCTTCAAAGGCACATCGATCTCACAAATATGCTGCATTGTCGTCCGTTTTCCGAAATTCTTTTCCGGCAGACGAAAAACCTCCTCTTCTTTCGGAACGAAATATCCGATCGTTTTTCCGGGAGCTCCGCCCTTCAGGATGTTCTCATAACAGGGAATCGTATCTTCACTGTCCGGCTCAGGGAGCTTTATATCTGCCAATCCCATTGTACGTAGCATAAAGCAGAAGCCCCTCGGTCTCTTTCGTGGCAAGGCGCCTCTTCCTGCCAGTCTCCATCAGAGGCTTCAGGTGCTTACCCTTCTCTGAAAACTGTATCCAGTGCAGCTTGTATTTTTGCCTTGATATCCTCATAATTCTCCGAAGGATCAGCCTCGTAAAGCTTCATGTCCCCGTAATAGATGGTCGGTACATAGTAGTAATCATATTTCCCGGCAAGGGCAGGTTCCTTACTCTCTTCGATCCAATCGATACGGATGGATGAATATGCGGGGTTCTCTCTTGTGAGCTCGTCCAGAGCCCGCCGTGCTTTGATACAGTACGGGCAATGCTCCAGGTAAAACAATGTAATACTTTTCATGGGTAGATCCTCCACGTTATTCTCGATCTTATTCCAGTTCTCCCAACATCTGCACCGGGTTGTCAGCAGCTTTCACTTTATCAAATGCCTTAATGATCACACCGTTCTCATCGATCAGGTATGTCGTCCGCACAACGCCCATACTGACCTTGCCGTAATTCTTCTTTTCTTTCCAGACATCATAAGCCTGGATCACTTCCTTCTCCGGGTCAGACAGAAGTGTAAAGGGAAGGCCGTATTTTTCCTCAAATTTCTTATGAGATGCCACACTGTCCTTGCTCACGCCCAGAACGACTGCGCCTTTCTCACGAAACTGGGGATAGAGCTCTCCAAAAGCGCATGCCTGCTTCGTACAACCGGCTGTCATGTCTTTCGGGTAGAAATACAGGATCACCTTCTGCCCCTGATAATCAGCAAGACTTCTCATTTCTCCATTCTGGTCCGGCAAGGTAAATGCCGGGGCTTTAGTACCTGTCGCTAACATGAATTATTCTCCTTTAATTTCTCTGTCAGTTTTTATTTTCTCAGTGCTTCGCTCAGGGAGTTCGGAATCCCTCGCGGTCCGCGGACTGCATAAATGCCATACTCCGACTGAAGTACTTCAAAAGTAAACTTATCCGGGGAATAGCGCTTCTGCAGCCGGATCTTCATCAGCGCCTTGATCGTAATGTACTTATGCTCAAATTCATATGGAATCCCTGTCTCTATCACCAGGCACTTGTACATTACTGCCGATACAGGCGCTCCGACATACATGAAAACCGTATCGCCCTTTTTTATGCCGGCTCCCTGTTTCCAGTCTATCACATCCGTTTCGTCAAAAGCGTGGATAATGTCGTAGTATTTCGGATTTGCCGGGATGATCCATTCCTTCGGCGGACGGATCTTTTCTTTCTTTTTCGCGGAAGCCGTGGCCATAAAGCTCATATCGATCAGCTCACGTACCTTTTCCTCCGGAACAGAGCCGTCCAGCAAAACCGAGAGCCAATGCAGCTTATTCATGTGATAGGCCGGCATGATCCCATCTTCCTGAATGAGTATGTCACGAAAGAATATGTCATCTGCCTTCAGGTTGATCACATCCACGTAATCAGAGCCTGAAAGTCCGAGCCGGTCCCTCTGCACATCCATCACCAGCGCAAACCACTTTTTGTTGTCAGTGTGCCGGAAAACTGCGCTGCCGTCATACTTTCGCCATGGATATTCCGGGGAGACTTTATATTTTTCCTTTATGTAATCAAAAACTGCCTGCCGGTTCATCTGTAAGTCCTCTTCTGATCTTATTTCCGGGTAATGTTGTTATATCCCCCAACCGTTGTCATTTAAACTACCTTCAAGCAGAAACCGCGGCTGCTTTTTTTCAAGCATGCTCTTTACGATGCGGTACGTGTTCAGCCAGTGGTCAACATCCAGATATTCGTCATCGTAATGCTCATTATAATACCCAATACTGAAATTCACGCCGCAGATACGCTTACATAACGCAACTATGTCCGTGCGTGACCGGCGCCCTGCATCCATGTACCCCGTCTGTGACTCAACATAATCAATGAACTCTCTGCTGACCGACAGATCATAAGTCTTGTAATCACAGTCATTTCTTCTGTCCAGCTGGATCATGTAATTATGCGAATTCAGTTCATCCGCTATCTCCGGGTAACTGCGCATGAGATGATTTGCTCCGATCTGCCCATGCTCTTCGCCGTCGGTAAGCAGGAGGGAGTGTCCGCTGTTTCGAAGCAGCCACAGCATTGCGCATCCTGCCCTGTCATCAGCGCCGAGACCCCATCCGTTCCAGCCGCCCTGCCGAACGATTCCATCACTCAGGACAGGTCTGTGTTCTTTTTCCAGGAGTTCTTTTTCATCGATCTCCGGAAGAAAGAATCCCCAGTACAGTTTGTCCCATACCGTGTCCGTATGCGCGGCCAGTACGACTCGGTCCTCCCTCGTCCCGGGCACGTATACAAACCCCTTTTTCTCTCCGTCAAAATGAGAAATTGCCCCATCCAGCCCGGCGAACTTTTGAAGAACCGGCACAGAATCATCCGGGCGGAATGCGAGAAACTGCATCAATATCTCAGTTTCATGTGAAAATGATCTCATTTTTTCATCCTTTCTGTTCTCTCACGCCGGATCAATCTCCCTGGGGGACCCCAGGATGAAGGCTCTTATTCCGGTAGTTGAGATTGGTACGCAGTGTATACCCCTGCGCATCCCAGAACGCGTTTGCCTCGTCATTATCCTTATATACTAATCCGAAAGCTTTTGTAATACCTTCCTGACGCAAAGCTTCCTCAGCTTTGCTGACAAGCATGCCCGCTATTCCCTGGCGCCTGTAGCCCGGATGAACGCACAGATGATGTATGATTGCGCGCATTCCATCGTTCCCCGTAAGGATAACGCCAATGACCTTCTTTCCGGCAGCTTCGTCATACGCCAGAAAACATGTCTCAGGATTCCTCCGAAGAAAACGTCCTATGCCTTCCCGGCTGTCATCCACGGGATTCAATGCCCTTTTCGTCTGCTCTGAACTGCTCCAGAGTTCATAGATATCATCATAATCCTCAATTGTTACGCGCCTGATCACATAAGCCACGCCGAATACCCCCTGTCTTGGTGCATACCTGCTGCATTTATTCCCATCCGTACATCCTGTCAAGTATCTCATACAGCGCAAGGTCCGGTTCATCGATCATGCCTGTATGCCTGCCGAATTCCATGACCTTGCTGCTGTCCTCTGACTGCTCAAAACCTGACAGCGTCCCGCTGTTAGGATCCCCATTCTTTGCGAAATCCACCCAGTACGTATGCATCATATCCGAAAGACTTCTGTCTTCCTCCGTAAAAAGCTTCGACTTCTCAGGGATCATACCGAAGGTATAGATCATCTCTCCGCTGTGCCAGCTTCCGAGCCTTCCGTTGTCTTTCGTAAACAGATACTCCCAGGACGGCACGCCGTTTTCCTGTTCCAGGCGGTTCAGGCAGTAGTGAGAGTAATTAAAAAAGATCGCGCCGTATATCTTCGCCCAGTACCTGTCAGCTTCTTCATCCGTGGATGGATCATATAAGGCAAGCACTTCATCCGCATAGCCGCCGAACCATCCGCGGATCCTGTCTTCATAATTCTTCAGGTTCGCATGGGCAAACAGAATGAACGGTCCGCTCTCCTCCGCGTTATAACCGTGAATAACAGCTTCTTCGTTATGGATGCCCTGTTTTCTGAGCGTATACGGCGTATCCGGAAGTACATACCCGTCGATCGTGACATGATGCTGCGTCTCCTGCTCGCCGACCAGCTTTTCTGCAGGGAGTTTCCTGAGTTCTTCCAGTGACGAGCAGCCGTATCGTTTCATCAGGCTTTCGCCCGAAGATAAAGCCTCGTCAAACAGCCGGTAAGAGTGCGGGGGACGGACGGATGAGATCGCTGAGCTTTCCAGAACAGCTTTTCTGAATAAGCCTGCCGAGAGCGGGGATACGCACAGCGCATCCACACATACCGCGCCGGCAGATTCTCCGATCAGTGTTACATTTTCCGGATCCCCGCCGAAGCTTTCTATGTTATCCCTGACCCATTCCAGCGTCTTGATCTGGTCAAGGAGCCCGAAGTTGCCGGCTGTACCTTCCTCTCTCATCATCTCTTCCGTGGCAAGAAAACCGAATACACCAAGGCGGTAACCCATATTGACGCAGATGACTCCGTCCCTGGCGTACCCCTCTCCGCTGTAGTCCTTATACCAGGGCTGCCCCGTCTGCAGGGAGCCGCCGTGAATGTAGACGACCACAGGCGCCTTGCTGACGGATCCTGCGGGTTTCCATATATTCAGGTACAGACTGTCTTCCGAACAGGCTTCACGGTAAGAATCATTCAGTGTTATCCGGTACTCATGATATCCTATGATCTGCGCAAGTGAATTATAGATGGGAAGATTCTGCTTCTGCATGGACATCGGCGCAAAAGTATCACATTCAAGAATCGTATTCCAGGGCTCCGGATCCTGCGGTTTCTTCCAGCGAAGCTCACCAACCGGCGGCGCGGCATAGGGTATTCCTGCAAACAGTTCTGTCCCGCCGGGAAGAACAACGCCTCTCACATCACCATAAGCTGTTGAGTACACATCTGTTCTCTGCGGATCTTTCTCTTCCGAGGCGGGAACCAGCCGTACCGGCGGCCAGCTCACAAAAACGATACCCACGCAGACTGCAAGGAAAGAGAGCACGCAGAGTCCCCTCATCCACCATCGAAATGACCCCATATGCCGTTTCCCGAGCATGATCATCGCCGCAAACGCAAGGATAAGCAAAAAGAAGCCGATCCATGTATTTTTATTCAGTTCAAGAAACGCACCCGTAAGGATGCTGATCATGATCGTAAAGATCCATCCGATAACACGCATTGCTGTTTTCCCCTTGATCGTGTCCTGTTTATTGGATTCCATGAAATTATATCACAGAGCTGCATATTTCATCTGAAAAATCTATTCAAAACATCATATTATTGCATAAAAAATACAGCGGACACGCCGCTGCAATTTTTTATATTTTCTTACCTTAACAGCCTTTTTGTCGTAAGCGGAATAATATGACTGTGCGATCCTCTCGTCTCAATGAAACAGCAGCCGGAAGGAACCTGCTGCTCGGGTAATCCATCCGGAACGGTCACACAATTTCTCCAGTCTTTTCAGAATAATGGCATAACCGGTATCCCTGAGGATTCTCCTGTCGTTTATTTCCGATAACATCGAATAACTGCTTGAATGCTGAAAAACCTCCGCGCACGCTCAGCTTGTTCGTGCGCGGAGGTTTTCTGATCTTATTCCAGATCCTCTTTTAAGAATTTCTGCCTCGCCTTCACCTGTTCGATCCAGTGCGGCCCTTTCTCATACATCTCAGCCAGCTCCGCCAGGGCGGACGGTACATCGATCCCCTGGGGACACGCATGCATGCACTGGCCGCAGGCGATGCAGGCAGCGGGCCGTTTTTCTTCTTCCAGGCCGTCGATCCGCATGGAAGGCGGTATAGTCGCCGCAAATTTGTAATCATTATAGCACTGCAGCAGGTACGGGATATCCAGTCCGACAGGACATCCGTTGCAGCAGTATCTGCATCCGGTACAAGGCACGCCTTGTTTGAGATCCTCAGCAATATCCATAAGGACGCTTCGCTCCTCCTCACTCAGCGGCCTGTGATCGAGGAACGTGCGAAGATTATCTTCCACCTGGAATAGTTCATTCATGCCAGACAGAATGACCTTCACTCCCGGCAGATCCTGCACAAAACGAAAGGCAAAGGAGGCGTCGCTGGGCATATCCTCTTCACCACCCGCTCCTTTGTAAAGATCCGCAAGCTTCGCGTGTTCTGCTTCCGGAAGCACCGCCAGCTTTCCTCCGCGGCAGGGCTCCATGACCCAGACGCCAAGTCCGTGCTTCATGATGATCTCATATTTTTTCTTAGCTTCCTGCAGAGTCCAGTCAAGATAATTGAGCTGAATCTGTACAAAATCAAATTCTCCTTCATGCCTTGTCAGAAACGCGTCAAGCAGCTCCGGCCCGCTGTGGCAGGAAAAGCCCAGATACCTGATCTTTCCCTCTTTTTTCATCTGCAGCAGA
>CADBPP010000136.1 GCA_902796565.1 uncultured Eubacteriales bacterium
ATACTCATCACGGCGGCAGCGGCGGCGGCCGTTTTCATGGTCATGCGCAGGAAGAAAAACGGCGAATGAGTCTGCCGGGGGCATGAAGGGAGGATATCTTCTCCTCATGCCGCGAAAAAATGCATAATTGTGTTGACTATCGGGAATTTGCTGATATAATAGATAGGCTTGATTCAAGAAAGAAAGGTGATACACATGAAGGAAGGCATACATCCGAAGTATTACAAAGCAACAGTAAGATGCGCATGCGGAAACACATGGGAAACAGGCTCCACCAAGGAAGACATCTCCGTGGAGATCTGCTCGGCTTGTCACCCCTACTACACCGGTAAGCAGAAGCTCGTCGATACCGGCGGTATGGTTGGTAAGTTCAAGAAACGTTACGGCATCAAAGAGGACTAGTTCCCGTTGCTGGACGCTGCACTGCAGCGTCCTTTTTTGTCCGTTCCCGTGTCCCTTCCGGAAAGGTCCTCCGGACAGGGCGCCGAAAATGCGGCGGGATTTTTTTGCTAAAGGCTGATGCATATGAAATTCAAAGGCGCCTTCTCCCCGGGCGCCTTCGGGATATGTGATTTTTAAGGCAAAATACGGGCAGAAGGGGATAAATGGTTTTGAAATACAAGGTGTTTACTATATAATAATTCTTAGGCTGACGTTACGCGCGGATTGTTTGCTGTGCGTAAAAAATCAGTACGGGAGGAAAACAAATGTCATTTACTATCGCGGTTGCAGGCAAGGGCGGTACCGGAAAGACCACCATCTGCGGCATGATGATAGACTATCTGGTCAAGACCGGCAAGGGGCCCATCCTGGCGGTGGACGCCGACGCGAACTCCAACCTCAATGAGGTACTGGGCGTGGAGATCGAGACCACCATCGGAGAGATCCGCGAGGAAGTCAACCAGGCGGAGAACCAGCTCAAGAGCCCCATTCCCGCGGGAATGACCAAGGCCGATTACATCAACTTCAAGTTCCAGGACGTTCTCACCGAGACGAAGGACTATGACATGCTGGTCATGGGCCGCACCCAGGGCGAAGGATGCTACTGCTACGTCAACGGCATGCTCAAGACCCAGCTGCAGCGCTTCTCCGACAATTACAGATACATAGTCGTCGACAACGAGGCGGGCATGGAGCATATCTCCAGGGGCATACTTCCCAAGGTGGACGTCATCCTTCTCGTGAGCGACTGCTCCAGAAGAGGGATCCAGGCCGTCGGAAGGATCGCAAAGCTGGTGAAGGATCTGAAACTCAACCCCAAGACCATGGGACTGATCGTGAACCGCGTTCCCGAGGGAGTTCTGCCCGAGGGAGTCAGGGAAGAGATAGCCCTGCAGAAGCTGGAGCTCATCGGAGTCGTTCCCCAGGACGAGACGATATTCCGCTATGACAACGAGGGACGCCCCTCATCGACGGTGCCGGAGGATTGCCCCTCCAAGAAGGCCGTTACAGAGATTATGAACAAGCTAGATATATAATTTCCGCTTGTTTATTAATAAATAATAATAAAAACCATACAATCAACAGAAAAAGGGAGGAATTAAAATGCCGTTCAAGAAAACACCTCAGACATTTACCGGCAAGATCGGTACAGTAGAACTGGGTGAAGCAGACAGCAAAATGGTACTCGGAGGAGAAAAGACTTTTCCGTTTTACACCTTCGACGCAGAGACAGTGAACGCACCCAAGGTAGGTGTGGAGATCTCCGACGAGATGGAAACATTCGGCGCACTCAAGGATTTCTACGCAGGATGCGAGACAGTCGCAGACATGGCCAAGAAGGCCTGTGAGCTCGAGGGAGCAGACTTCATCGTACTGCACCTGGAGGGAGCCGATCCCAACGGGGCGAACAAGTCCACAGAGGAATGCGTAGCCATGGCAAAGGAAGTTGCCGCGGCCATCAACAAGCCCCTGGTAGTGGCAGGCTGCAAGAACGCTGAGAAGGACACCGAGCTGTTCTCAAAGATCGCCGAAGCCCTTGAGGGAAAGAACGTACTGTTCATGTCCGCCAAGGAAGAGACCTACAAGACCATCTGCGCTGCAGCGGGTCTCGCATACGGCCAGAAGGTCGGAGCAGAGAGCGCCGTTGACATCAACCTCGCAAAGCAGCTGAACGTCCTGATCGGACAGATGGGTCTGGCGGCTTCTAACGTCGTCATGAACCTCGGAAGCGCCGCCGCAGGATACGGCTTCGAGTATGTGGTATCCACATATGACAGAGTCAAGGCAGCAGCTCTTTCACAGAATGACGTCAACCTTCAGATCCCCACGATCTCACCCGTCTCATTCGAGACCTGGAACGTGAAGGAATCCGTCATGTCCGAGGCCGACATGCCCGAGTGGGGCAGCAGGGAAGACCGCGCGATCAACATGGAGGTCGTTACCGCTTCTTCATGTCTGGCCGCCGGAACGAATGCCGTTATCCTCAGGCATCCGACTTCCGTCAAGACCATCGCAGCAATGATCAAGGAATTAGCATAGGAAAAGGGAGGCTAATAAAATGGCACTTACTGGTATAGAGATTTTTAAGATTTTACCTAAGACAAACTGTAAAGAATGCGGATGCCCCACCTGTATGGCATTCGGAATGAAGGTCGCTCAGGGCGCCATGCAGATCGAAGCATGCCCCCATGTAGGAGACGAAGTAAAGGCCAAGCTGGCTGAAGCCACCGCTCCTCCCATGAAGACCATCAAGATCGGTACCGGAGCTAACGAGCACACCCTCGGAGGAGAGACCGTTCTCTTCAGACATGAGAAGACTTTCGTCAGCCGCAACATCTTCGCCGTCACCGTTTGCGCAGGCAAGGATGACGCTGAAAATGACAAAGTACTTGAAGATCTTGCAAAAATCGATTATGATCGTATCGGAGAGAGAGAATTCGTTGAGACAGTATACGTCAACTACGCAGGCGACGCAGACAAGTTCGTCGCTCTCACCGAGAAGGCCCTCAAGGCTGACAGAGCACTGATCCTGGCATGCGACGATCCCGAGGCCGCCAAGAAGGCCCTGGCCGTTGCCAAGGATTCCAAGCCCATCCTTCTGGGAGCCAACGCGGCAAACGCCGACGCCATGTGCGCGGTAGCCAAGGAGTTCGATGTGGTCCTGGGCGTCACCGGAGCCAATATGGACGAGATCTATGACACCATCGTCAAGCTCGAAGGACTCGGAAACAAGAACCTGGTTGTGGACACCACCGGCGCCACCATCAAGGAGACCTTCGCCAACACCGTCCTGCTCAGAAGAAATGCCCTCAAGGACAACGACCGCAGCTGCGGATATCCTTCCATCGTCAACCTCGGCAAGCTGGCCGCAGGAGACGAGTACCTCCAGAGCGCCCTCGCTTCCGTCTTCACCCTGAAGTACGGTTCGATCATCGTCATGGAGTCCATGGCATACTCCCAGGCACTGGCCCTTTACGGACTCAGGCAGAACGTATACACCGATCCTCAGAAGCCCATGAGAGTCACCCCCGGCATCTATCCCATCAACGGAGCCGATGAGAACGCCATCTGCGCAGTCACCGTTGACTTCGCGCTCAGCTACTTCGTCATCAGCGGCGAAATGGAGCGTTCCGGAGTGCCCATCAACCTCATCGTCGTTGACGCGGGCGGATATTCCGTACTTACTTCCTGGGCAGCAGGAAAGTTCAGCGCAGGTTCCATCTCCAAGTACTTTGAGGAAGCCGGCATCGCTGACAAGATCAAGAACCGCAACCTGGTCATCCCCGGAAAGGTCGCAGTCCTCAAGGGCGAGCTCGAAGACAAGCTGGCCGGATGGAACATCCTGGTCGGCCCCAACGAGGCAATGCAGGCAGTTAAATTCTTCAAGGAATTAAACTAATATAATTTAAGGAGAAAAAAACATGGCAAAATTCGTAGTTATCGGTGAGAGGATCTCCGTTACGGCCAAGGTCGTCAACGAGGCATTCAACGCCAGAAATCCCGAACCCATCCTCAAGAGAGCTAAGGAGCAGCTCGACGCTGGCGCCACCTATCTTGACGTGAACATCGGACCCAGTGAGTCTGACGGTGTCGAGAAGATGCAGTGGGCAGTAAAACTGCTTCAGGGCGAATTCAACAATGTTCCCCTTGCTCTGGATACTTCCAACATTGCCGCTATCGAAGCGGGCATCGCAGTTTATGACCGCAGCTTCGGAAAGCCGATGGTCAACTCCGCTGACGCGGCAGGCAGAATCGGTTACGTCGATGTGGCCGCAGCCAATGACGCCATCTGCATCGCTCTGTGCAACGGCGAAGGGATCGCCGCCAACAATGACGAGCGTATGATGTATCTGCAGACCCTCCTCGAGAGAGGAATGATGGGCGGAATGGATCCCATGGACATCTGGTTCGATCCTCTCTTCGTCGTTATCAAGGGAATGCAGGATAAGCAGATGGACGTTCTGGGATTCATCAAGGATATCTCCGACATGGGTCTGAACTCCACCGGCGGACTTTCCAACAATTCCAACGGAATGCCCAAGAACATCCGTCCCATCATGGATTCTGCAATGGTCGCCATGTGCATGATGCAGGGCCTTACTTCTGCGATCGCAAATCCCTGCGATCTCAGACTTATGGAGACCATCAAGTCCTGTGACGTAATAAAGAACAACACACTGTTTGCGGATTCTTACCTCGAACTGTAATTGTATCCAGTGGACGCAAGGCAGGTCCTTGCGTCCTCTTTAACGTGTAAATTTTGAATACAGAAAGGAAAAAGTAAAATGAGTGTTTTAACTGATCTGATCTATGGCGGAAGCGACGCAGTTGCCGGCCTTACAGAAGGCGCTGTGAACGATGCCATAGCGAAGTACGGTGAGGACTACAAGGTAGCATATCCCAACACCGCTTACTTCCTCCCCACGATCTTCGCGGCGACCGGAGTAAAGGTGGAAAAGCTGGGAGACCTTCCCGCATGCGTGGGAGTGCTCAAGAGCCTCATCTCCCATGAGGAGGACCTGGGCCAGGCGCTGAACGCCGGCCTTGCCACCGCAGTCGGAGCTGAGATCCTGGAAGCCCTCAAATATCTCGGAGGAGCCGATCCCTACGCGGATGAGCCCGGCATCGGATTCGTTCCCGATCCCGTCATCCGTTCCCTGGGCGTCCCCCTCGTTACCGGAGACATCCCCGGAGTAGCCGTCGTTCTCGGCTGCGCCGATGAGGCCAAGAGCGTGGGAGACATAGTTAAGAGCTATCAGTCAAAGGGACTGATTACCTTCCTCGTGGGAAAGGTCATCGACCAGTGCGTCGAAGCGGGAGTCAAGATGGGCCTCGACTACAGAGTAGTTCCCCTCGGATATGATGTGACCTCCGTCATCCATGTCGTTACCGTCGCCATAAGGGCAGCCCTTATCTTCGGCAACATCCAGGGCGGAGATCTCGCTGGACTTCTCGACTACACCAAGAACCGTGTTCCCGCTTTCGTGAACACCTTCGGTGAGATCGACAGCGTGGTGGTATCAGCAGGCGCCGGAGCGATCGCCCTCGGATTCCCCGTGATCGTGGACATCGACCTGGGAGAGAACCAGGTGCCCGGAGCTCTGGAGAGCGTTCTGGATCACACCAAGACCGTCGAGAGGAGCCTTGAGCTGAGAAACATCAAGATCAAGCACACCGAGATCGATATCCCCGTAGCCTTCGCGGCGTCCTTCGAGGGAGAGATCGTGCGCCGCAACGACATGCATCTTGAGATCAACGGAGAAAAGGTGCCCACCTGCGAGCTGCTGCTGATGAGAGACGCCGATGTCATCACCGATCACAAGATCGAGGTCATCGGACCCGAACTGGATGGGGAGCCCCCCGTATATCTGCCCCTTGCCACCATCGTCGAGGTGTACGGCAAGAAGATGCAGGAAGACTTCGAGCCCGTTATCGAGAGAAAGATCCACGGATGGCTCAACTGCATCGACGGTGTCATGCATACAGGCCAGAGAGACATCTTCCGTATCAGGATCACCAAGGACGCTGTTGCCGCAGGCTTCAAGCTCCATCACCTGGGAGAAGTCATCTACACGATGCTGATGAACGAGTTCGGTTCAGTCGTTGACAAGTGCCAGGTCACACTGGTCACCGACGAGGCAAAGGTACAGGAGATCCTTGACAAGGTCGCCCGTCCCAAGTATGAAGCCAGAGACGAGAGAGTCTCCAACATGACCGATGAGGGCGTGGATACCTTCTACACCTGCATCCTCTGCCAGAGCTTCTCACCCAGCCACGTATGCATCGTCACCCCGGAGAGACTGGGTCTGTGCGGTGCCGTTTCCTGGCTTGACGCAAAGGCTACATTTGAGCTGGATCCCTCCGGACCGAGCCAGCCCATCGTCAAGGGCGAAGCCCTGGACGAGAGGGTCGGCAGCTGGGAGTCCGTCAACGAAGCTGTCCACAAGTATTCCCAGGGAGCCCTTGAGAAAGTCACGCTGTACTCCATCATGGAAGACCCGATGACCTCCTGCGGATGCTTCGAGTGCATCTGCGGCATCGAGCCCATGTCCAACGGAGTCATAGTCGTCAACCGTGAATTCGCGGGACTCACTCCTCTCGGAATGAGCTTCGGAGACCTCGCCTCCATGACCGGCGGCGGAGTCCAGACCCCCGGTTTCATGGGCCACGGCAAGAACTTCATCTCCTCCAAGAAGTTCATGGCGGCCGACGGCGGTGTCGAGCGTATCGTATGGATGCCCAAGGCACTGAAGGAGACCGTCGCGGAGAAGCTCAACGCCACAGCGAAGGCTCTCTACGGCATCGACAACTTCACCGACATGATCGGCGATGAGGAGACCGCTCCCGACGAGGAGACGCTGTACGCGTTCCTCACCGAGAAGGGACATCCCGCGCTGGGAATGGATCCTCTCATGAACGAGTGATACGGGAGCCGTAAGGACCATCCGTAATATAAAAGCTTTCAGCCCCTGCCGTTCTGCGGCAGGGGCTGTTTCTGTCCCGGGTTGCGGGCCGCCGAGGTTTCCGTCGGATAAGACCGGACAGACGATATGTTTTTTGGTTTTCTGTATC
>CADBPP010000137.1 GCA_902796565.1 uncultured Eubacteriales bacterium
GGGAGGCGATGGCCCGGGCCTGGTCCCCGGCGTCGCCGTAGGGCGAATGAAGCTTGAACATTTTATATTATCCTTTTACAGTTTTATATCTTTGTCGAAAAGAAGGCAGCAGCAGAAGATCGTACCGCCCACCGTTATGAAGATGTCCGCCACGTTGAAGACGGCAAAGTTGATGAGAATGAAGTCGACGAAATCCACCACGTAGCCGTAGGCGAAGCGGTCGAACATGTTGCCCAGGGCTCCCCCCAGGATCATTGCCAGGGAAATGATGTAGAGCTTTTTGCCCGGGTTCTTTTTCTTCTGGAAGATCATGAAGACCACCAGGAGGATGCATACCGCCACTGTGAAAAAGGCAAGGGCGCGGGTGGAACCGCTGAAGATCGAAAAGGCGGCCCCGGTGTTCCTCACATAGGTCAGCTGCAGGACCCCCTTTATGATGGGTATGCTCGCTTCCCCCGCGAGATATTTCACGCACAGCATCTTCGTTATCCGGTCGAGTATCAGCGCCGAGGCGACTGTCATGATGATTCCCATAGCACACATTTCCTTCCTGCAATATATGTATCATACCATATCCTCAGCTCTTTTTACGGAATTGTATCCTTCTTTTTCCTTGTGGACAGTTTTGGAGTATAATTATCTCACCATTAACGGAACCAACGGAGAGGGATATGGCTTCTACACGTCAGAGAAATACGAAAGGATCACAGGGAAGAGCTTTTGGGGGAGGAGCCTGGGTGTTCGCCGTTTCCGCGGCGGTCCTCATTTTCCTCATCATAGGGATCATCCCCCCGAAGACAGCCCTGGTGGAGCGCGAGATCCATCCCTTCACCCAGAACGCGAGGGTATATCTTTTCCTGGATGAGGAATACGCCGTGCTGCCGAAGGACGGACCGGTGGATCTGCCGGTGGAGGAGGGCACGAAGATCTCGGGGACTACCCTTCTGTCGGAGACCTACACGATCCCTGCGGCGGAATATGTGAAGACAAAGGTGGAGATCCTGGACTTCCTCCTGTCCGACGAGACCCTGACACCGGCCAGGCTCTACAAGGACATACTGGCGGCGGACCGCCGGGCTGCGGAGTATGACGCCCTGATGAACGAAGCCATGGCGGGGGGCGACAACGCCAAGGCTTCGGAGTACGCAAGCCTCCTCGAGGAGGCCGACAGGAAGGCCTACATCATGAAAAAGGCCCTGCAGTACATCTACACCCAGCCGGACGAATTGTGGTACATGCGGGAGCGCTACCTTGCCATGAGCGGGGAGCTGCCCCTCAACGCCGACAGCCTGAACTTCTCCGTGCTGGGGTTCATAGGCTACACCATGGACGGATACGAGAGCGTCATGGAACTGGGCATGATGGACAACGTGGACGCGGGATACCTGGGGATGCTGGATTCCTTCAAGCCCCAGAAGAAGCTCTCTTCCGACAGCTTCTTCATCAGCTCCACCTCCGGCAGCCGTGCGGTGGCGGTGGTAAGGATCCCATCCGATACCTTCGTCGCCCAGGAGAAGGAGGCCCTTCTGATGTATACGGACCTGGCCGACGGCTACGACATGGACTCCCAGGGCGGATACTTCAGTTTCATCTTCAGAAGGATGGACATCTTCACCACCTTCCCGAAGATCACCTTCGTGACGGCATCGGGCCGCTTTGTGGAGGGCAACCTCATAAAGGTCAGCGACGACGGGGAGAACAAGCTCCTTTTCATCGGTCTCACCGCCGGGATCAAGGAGCTGAAGGCTGAGAGGATCTTCAGCGCGGAGCTGATAACCGAGGAGCACAACTGTTACGTCGTGGAGGAAAAGAGCGTCTACGAGGACGACGGGCGCTACTACGTGAACGTACCCGGCGGGGCGGGAGGGGTCTATCCCGTAAGGGTGAAGATCTACCGCGTGATCGACGGGAAGGTATACATGAAGGTCGATGAGAACGATGACCTCGCAGAGGGCATGGAGATACTTCTCAAAGGGAGGAAAAAACGTGATAGCAGATAATGTGAAAAGGATACTTGAGAACATAGACAGCGCGTCCCCCGCGGGCGGGGAGAAGGTCACCCTGGTGGGAGTCACCAAGACCAGGAGCGTTTCCGAGATAAACGAGCTGGTATCCTGCGGGATAACCACCCTGGGGGAGAACAGGGTGCAGGAATACCGGGAGAAGGCGGATAAGGTCGAAGGGGATCCCGTCTGGCACATCATAGGCTCCCTGCAGACCAACAAGCTCAAGTACATCATAGGGGAGGTGGGCCTCATCCAGTCCGTGGACAGCGTGAAGCTGGCAGAGGCCATCGGTGAGATGAGCGTGAAAAGACAGGTTACGACCGACGTGCTGATGGAGGTCAACATCTCCGGAGAGGAGTCAAAGCACGGCTTCAGGGAGAGCGCCATAGAAGAAGCCCTCGAGCAGATGAGCGTGATAAAGGGCCTGTCCGTGAAGGGCCTGATGATGATGGCCCCCGCCACGGATGACAGAAGCTACCTGTGCTCGCTTTTTGAAAAAACGAGAAATATTTATGACAACCTTATGGATAGCACATCAAAATATGATAATATTACTATGTCGATACTGTCGATGGGCATGAGCAGCGATTACATCGAAGCCGTGAAATGCGGCTCGAATATGGTGCGTATCGGCACTGCCCTCTTTATTTGATCCGGAGGTGGTTTTCCTATGGGAGTGTTTGAAAATTTTTTGGGAAAACTTGGGTTTGAAATTGAAACAGTGGACGAGGACGGCAACGTGAAGTCGGGCGGACCCGACCGCGAAGCGGACATCGAGGATCCCCCCAGGACGAGAGAACGCTTTTTCGGCGGACGCAAAGAGCCCGAGCAGGAGCCGGAAACGAAGACGCCTCCGAAGGTCCAGAGCGTGGGGGCCGCAGGAAAGGGAGACATTTTCGTGGTCAATCCCACCCTCAGAAGCGACGCCAAGATCATCTGCGATGAGCTCAGGCGGGGCATGACGGTGGTGGTGAACGTCGAGGGACTCGACGAAGCCGAGACCACCAGGCTCTTCGATTTCGTGCAGGGTTCCGTTTACGCCCTGGACGGACAGATCCAGCAGATCCAGCAGAATGTTATAGTCGTCGCTCCCCGTGGGATCGAGATCCAGCCTGACAGTGCGGTCAGCGAGGCAAGAAGCAGCGAAGACTACTCATACATCGACGATGACGAAGAACTGGACTACGGTTACAGATAGGGAGTTCATCAAACAGAAGAATTATCGACGGGGATCATTGGTCTCCGTCATTTTTTAGGAGAGGACATGGCACAGAAGGATTTTCTGTCGGAGCGACTTGAGGAGGCCTCAAGGACCGCCTCGGAGAGAATGATAAGGATATATACGGACTTTTACGAGCCCAATCTTCAGCACATCATCGAGCGGGAGATGGGGCGCTATCCTTCCGCCGACTGCACGTTCTTCGGAGGCCATGAATACACAGAGCGGAAGATGCTCTGCGTCCATCCCAGGGGGGAAGCTCCCTCGGTCGAGGACTACCCCATAGACTGCGTGCAGATAGACCTGCCGAAGAAGTGCGGCATTGCCCATCCCGATGTCCTGGGGGCGGTGCTTTCCCTGGGCATAGAGCGGGACCAGACCGGGGACATCACCGTCCGCGACGGCCTTGTGCAGCTCTTCGTTTCCCGTCCCATCGGGCAGCTGGTCTCGGACGAACTGACCCGCATTGGAAAGTGGGAGGTCAGCCCCCGTCTGGCTTCAGCGGGTGAGGTGAAGGTGTACGAACCGAACTTCTCGGAGACCTCCGTCATAATCCCCTCCATGCGTATCGACGCCCTGATCCATTCGGTCTACCGTCTTTCCCGCAGCGAGGCAGCCGCCTTCGTAAAGGGGGAAAAGGTGTTCATAAACCATGAGAGCGTGACAAAGCCCGGACGGGACGTCAGGGAAGGGGACATCGTCTCCGTGCGCTCCAAGGGGCGCTTCATAGTGGAGAGGGTCGCGGGGCAGACCAAAAAGGGAAATATCAAGATCGACGTGAAGAAATTCTCGTAGGCATCTTATGGAAAAGATAACACTTACAGTCACTTCAGCGGAATCGGGCACGCGCTGCGACAGGTTCCTGGCGGACCATGCCGAAGGCTTTTCCCGCCAGAGCCTTAAGGAGTCCTTTGACGCGGGCCTCGTGATGGTGTCGGGAAAGAGTGCGAAGCCCTCCCTTAAGCTTAAGGAGGGCGACAGGGTGGAGGCAGTTCTGCCCGAACTCACCGTACTGGACGCGAAGCCCCAGGACATACCCATAGACATAGTGTATGAGGACGATGACGTCGCGGTGGTGGACAAACCCGCGGGCATGGTGGTGCATCCCGCCGGCGGGAACCCCGACGGCACCCTGGTGAACGCCCTGATGTACCGGCTCGATTCCCTGTCGGCCATCAACGGGGTGATACGCCCCGGCATAGTCCACAGAATAGACAAGGACACCTCGGGCCTTCTGGTGGTGGCCAAAAACGACCGCGCCCATGAGGCACTGGCGGAGCAGTTCAGGGTGCATTCCATAACCAGACGCTACACCGCCCTTTTAAACGGCCTTCTGCCGGAAAAAAGGGGCACCGTGGACGCTCCCATAGGCAGGGATCCCTCCGACCGCCTCAGATACACTGTGACTCTGAAGAATTCAAAGCGGGCAGTGACCCATTACGAAACGGCGGGGCTCTACGAGGGCTTCACCCACATATACGTTACGCTTGAGACAGGAAGGACCCATCAGATCAGGGTCCATATGAAATACATAGGATACCCCATAATAGGGGACCCGCTGTATTCCTCCGGCACGGCGCTGGACAGGATGTTCGACGGGCAGCTGCTGCACGCCTGCACCCTGGGATTCATCCATCCCTCCTCGGGAGAGTACATGGAGTTCGAAAGCCCGATACCGGAAAGATTCAATATACTTCTGAAAGGAAGAGCAGACAATGGCAGATAAGATAGTTATCCACGGAGGCATACCCCTTAACGGAGAAGTGTCCATAAGCGGAGCCAAGAACGCCGCTCTGGGGATCCTCCCCGCGGCCATACTGGCGGACACTCCCATGGTGATAGACAACCTGCCCGACATACAGGACGTCAACATCTACGTCACCATGCTGGAGAAGCTCGGCGCCTCCCTCACCAGGGAAGGCGACAGGCTCACTGTGGATCCGTCAGGCATAAGATTCGAAAATGTCGACAAGATAGTGGAGGAGGCCACGAAGCTGAGGGCTTCCTATTACATACTGGGAGCGTTCCTTTCCCGCTTCAGAAAGGGCCGACAGCCCCTTCCCGGCGGCTGCCCCATCGGGGAAAGGCCCATCAACCTGCACATCATGGCCTTCGAGTCCCTGGGCGCCAGGGTTCAGATCACCGAGACCATGATAAGCATGGAGGCGGATGAACTGAATGGCGCCGACATCACCTTCGATCCCGTAAGCGTCGGAGCCACCATCAACGCCATGCTGGCTTCCGTCAAGGCAAAGGGCACCACGGTGCTGCGCAACGCCGCCAAGGAGCCCCATGTGGTGGATATCGCCAACTGCCTGAACCTCATGGGCGCCCGCATCAGCGGAGCCGGCACCGACACCATCAAGATAAAGGGAGTGGATTCCCTCAGGGGAGTCGTCTATTCCGTGGTGCCGGACCAGATCCAGGCGGGCACCTACATGATCGCCGCCGCGGCCACCTGCGGCAACATACTGGTCAGGAACATCATACCGCAGCATCTGGAATCCCTTACGGCAAAGCTCAGGGAGATGGGCAACGAGGTCACCGAATACGATGATTCCATCAGGGTCATCGGACGAAGGCCCCTTCTTCCCGTCAATATCAAGACGATGCCCCATCCCGGTTTCCCGACGGACCTTCAGCAGCCCATGGGCGTACTGATGTGCCTCGCCGAGGGACAGTCCCGCATCACCGAGAGCATCTTCGAGAAGCGCTTCGAATACGTGGGACAGCTTGTCAAAATGGGCGCCGACGCCCATCTCAGGACCGAGAACGTGGCGGTCTTCAACGGCGTGGATCACCTTGAGGGCGCCGTCATCGAAGCCACCGACCTCAGGGCCGGAGCCGCGATGGTGATAGCGGGCCTTGCCGCGATGGGCACCACCGAGGTACTGAACCTGGAACACATCGAAAGGGGCTATGTCGACCTGGTGGAGAATTTCAGGGCTCTCGGCGCCGACATCGCCAGGGTATCCGGCTGATGATAAGGCTGACACCGCTGTTTTCAGGCTCCTCCGGGAACTGTATCCTGGTGGAATCCGACGGGCTAAGGCTCCTGGTGGACGCGGGAGGCACCGCGAAGAAGATATCCTCCTGCCTGTCGGAACTGGGGCTTTCCCTTTCCGACATCTCCGGGATCTTCGTGACCCATGAACATACGGATCACGTTTCCGGCCTCGGGGTCATCGGCCGCAGGGCAAAGATCCCCGTATATATGAACGAAGCCACCTGGAAGGCTGTGGAGCGCATGAAGGGCGCCCCGGCGGAAAGCCTGGTGAGGATATTTGCCACCGGGGGACCGGTGGCTTTTCATGATGCCCTGATGGTGGGGAGCTTTCATACCTCCCATGACGCCGCGGAGAGCGTGGGATTCGTTTTCTCCGACGGGCGAACGAAGGCGGGGGTCTCCACGGACACGGGGATCATGACAGACGAGGCCATGGAGGAGCTCACGGGCTGTTCGGGCATCCTGATAGAAGCGAACCACGACGTGGAGATGCTCCGCTGCGGAAGCTATCCGCCGCCGCTGAAGTACCGGATACTTTCCGAGAAGGGACACCTTTCCAACGACGACTGCGGCGCCGCCCTGAGAAGGCTCGTGTCCTCCGGCTGCAGCCGGGTGATCCTCGGACATCTCTCAAGGGAGAACAACATGCCCCTCACCGCCCTGAACACGGTGTGCGGCTCCCTGACGGACGCGGGCATAAAAAGAAATGCCGACTACCTGATAAATGTGGCCAGGCGTGACGGCATTACTGACGGTTTTGAGGTCTGATCGCTTTCGTGTCAGAACATTATGAAGATGAGGGTGGCGAAGGCCGCCAGGGTCTTGACGCTCATGGTGGAGAGCATCGGCACCAGCTTCTTGTACAATTCAGGCTTGCATGAGAGCAGAAGCAGCAGGTACTGGGTGAACAGGTTCGCGTTGGGGTAGGAGTTCGTCGCGTCGGAAGCCGCCAGGATCAGCTGCTTGACGAAGGTGGGATCCGAGAACTTCGCCTTGTTTTCCCTGGCGAGCCTCGAGGCCGTGCCGGTGACGCATTCCAGGAGCCTGTCGGGAGTGTAGGTCTCGTTGGCGGGCACTCCGAGGATCAGCGCCAGATTCTCCAGCGCGGAGAAGTAGATGTCCGAGCACTGCACGTTTCCGGCCTTGAGCATCTGGGAGAGCCTTATGAGCACGTTCTTCGGGGTGATCTCCCTGAGACGCAGGATCAGCTTCAGGAGGTATTCCTTGCGGGAATCGATGTCCGGGGAAGTGAGCTTCTGCTTGAACAGGTCGAACTTTTCCGACGGCTTACTGTCGGGTATGAAATATGTGGAACACAGTGAGGGATGGAACGCCTTTAAGGTGTCGGTGTATCCCATAACTATGTTCTTTTTCATTTCCTCCGCGGATTCGTTGACGTTGAGTTCCAGCATCTCCGATGAGCGGATCAGCTCCACCGGAGCCGTCAGGGACGGCGGGATGACGTTCACGTCGTCGGTGGAAATGATGACGTCGCTCTTGAAATTCTCCGCGATGATGTAGGGGGAATACCTGGCGGAGAACTGGGCGTCAGCGGCGCGGTTGGTCTGGGTGATCTGGGGGAAGCATGCCGCCGCCAGAAGGTACTGGTTGAGTTTACCGTTGGGGATGGTCTTTAAGGTGAGCATCTCCGCTTCCAGTGTCTGCAGGGAAATGGATATGAATCCGAAATCGATATCCGAACGCCTCACCGCTTTTTCATCTATGAAAAGATCGATAACGTCCCTCAAGGGGTCGAGCTCCTCGCTTTTCCCGTTGACGTACATCATGTAATTCTTCTTGAAAGCTTTCGTGTCGGTGCGGGACCATTCCTCCGTATAGCGCTGCGCTATGTGCCTGTTGACTCCCAAAAGGCCCTTGGAGGAGATGTTTCTCCAGAATCTTACGGCCTTCTCGAAATCGTTCTGGGCGATGAGGGCGGCGTTCAGGGCGCCCACGAATGAGCCGGAAACAGAATTGATCTCGAGGCCGAGCTCTCTGATGGCTTTCCACGCGCCTATCTCGAATGAGCTCTTAGATCCGTCCGAGCTGAGTACGAAACCATACTTAGTCATGTTGTTCCTCCGATGATTCTTCCGATTCATTCATTATAGCATAAGGGAGCTGACTTTTTAATAATTTATTAAAAATTCCGGAGGATTGTAACAAGTTGTAACAGCCAGCTGACAAAACGAAGCGGGGACCATGTGCGGTCCCCGCCATTTTACATTTCTTTCAGCTTTCCCGTGAGGTACTGCCTCAGTGCGAAGGGGACGCTTCCCCTGGCTCCGGTCTTCACCTCGATGCCCAGGAGCTCAAGCTGCTCCCTGATGACGGGGGAGACGTTCTCCGCGATCAGCACCCTGACGTCCATCTTCTTGAGGTAGTCCGCCACTCCGCTGGAGGAAACGTCGTTCTGCTGCGGGAACAGGAGCTCCTCGTCGGCGACCTTCATGTCCTCGTCCAGGTCGTAGACCCTGAAGGTGCTCTCCATGCTGACGTTTCTGGCGACGTTCGAGTCGGTCATGGCAACGGCCACCCTGAAGAGCTTTCTGTTCAGAAGGGCCTGGATATATGCTTCGAAGGCTTCCGCGGCGTCCTCGTTCTCGTTGCACTCCAGCCCGCAGCTCTTGCAGTCGCCGGTGCATTCCTCGCTGTCCCTGAGATTCGTAAGTGCATCCATCAGTTATCTTCTCCTATGTTCTGTTTAAGGTATTCGAAAATGAAATCCGTGATCTCCCCGTCCATGACGGCCTTGATGTCCCCGGTCTTGTAGCCGGTGCGGTGGTCGTTCACCAGGGTGTAGGGATGGAACACGTAGCTCCTTATCTGGTTGCCCCAGGCGATCTGTCCGAAGTCGCCCTGCAGGTCGGAGAGCTTCTCCTTGTGCTCCCGGTGCATCAGTTCCAGCAGCTTCGACGTAAGGATCTCCATGGCCTTCGCCCTGTTCTGGATCTGGCTCCTTTCATTCTGGCAGGCCACCACTATGCCCGTGGGCAGGTGGGTGATCCTGACGGCGGAGTCCGTCTTGTTGATGTGCTGGCCTCCCGCTCCGCTGGAACGGTAGGTGTCCACCCTCAGGTCCTTCGGGTCGATCTCTATGGTGGAGGCCTCATGGATCTCCGGCAGCACGTCCACCGATGCGAAGGAGGTCTGGCGTTTGCCGGCGGCGTTGAAGGGGGATATCCTCACCAGACGGTGCACGCCCTTTTCCGCCTTGAGGTAGCCGTAGGCGTGCTTTCCCTCGAAAAGCAGCGTAACGCTCTTGATGCCCGCCACGTCGCCCTCCAGGTAGTCCAGCATGGTGACCTTGTAGCGGTTGCGCTCGCCGTAGCGTGTATACATCCTCAGCAGCATGTCCGCCCAGTCCTGGCTCTCCGTTCCGCCCGCTCCGGGATGGATGGAGAGTATGGCGTTGTTGCTGTCGTATTCCCCCGAGAGCATGGTGGACAGCCTGAAGGTCTCGAAGGCCTTCCTGAAGGCGTCCCAGCCGCTCTGAAGCTCCGCCTCGTTCTCCTCCGAGGGATCGTCGTCGTAGATCTCCAGGAGGATGGATACCTCCTCGGCGCACTCCGAAGCGCTGTCGTAATCCTCGATCTTATCCTTGAGGTCCCTGACTTCCTTTACGACCGCGTTTGCGTGTTCGTTGTCGTTCCAGAAGTCCGTCCCGTTCATTTCCTCTTCTAGGCTCTTTATCTTCTCCCTGGCGCCCGCGACGTCAAAGAGAACACCCCATTTCTTCCATCTGTTTCGTAAGTGTTTCGAATTCGTTCTTCAGTTCATCGATCAAAAACAAACGATCACATCCTTTACTGTGGTTTATATATATCAGAACAGGCCCTTGCCGCAGCACTGCTTGTACTTCTTGCCGCTCCCGCAGGGGCACTTGGCGTTCTTTGCTATCTTTCCTCCGGCGGCATTGACCGTCTTCGTCACCGGGCCTCCGGCGGACTTGTCGGGGATCTTCACCTCGGGGGTCACGGGCACCGCGACGATGCGGAAGTTGTAGATGAGCCTTACCGTCTCGTCGATGATGGCCTCGTTCATGGCGTCGAACATGTCGCTGCCCTCCTGGGTATAGGCCTGGATCGGGCTCGACTGGCCGTAGGCCCTCAGGCCTATGCCGGCTCTGAGCTGGTCCATGGCGTCGATGTGGTCCATCCACTTGGAGTCCACGACCCGAAGGAGTATCCTTCTCTCGGCGTCCCTCATGGCCTCGCTCCCGATCTCCTTTTCCTTGAGATCCTTCTTTTCGAGCATCGCCTTCAGGGCCTTTTCGTACATCTCGCCGGGTTCCGTTCCCTCATCGAAGGTCACCTCCACCCCGTAGAGGGAGGAAAAGCGCTCGGAGAGCTTTTCGAGATCCCACTTTTCCTCGGGATCGGCGAATACCGTGAAGGTGTCCACCGTTTTCTTCGTGACCTCCTCGATCATGTCGCGGATGGTGCCGGAAACGTCCTCTCCCTCGAGGACCCTTCTTCTCTGGGAGTAGATCACCTCCCTGTGCTTGTTCATCACGTCGTCATACTGCAGGACGTACTTTCTGATGCCGTAGTTGCGGCCCTCCACCGTCTTCTGGGCGTTCTCGATGCCCTTGGAAAGGATGCCCGCTTCCAGGGCCGTCTCGTCGTCCATGCCGATCTTCTCCGTGAGGGCCATGGTGCGTTCGGAGCCGAACATCCTCATCAGGTCGTCCTCCATGGAGATGAAGAACTGGCTGGAGCCCGGGTCTCCCTGGCGGCCCGCTCTTCCTCTGAGCTGGTTGTCGATGCGGCGGGATTCGTGTCTCTCGGTGCCGATGATGTGCAGTCCCCCCAGTTCCCTGACGCCCTCGCCCAGCACGATGTCCGTGCCGCGGCCCGCCATGTTGGTGGAGATGGTCACCGCGTTCATCTGGCCCGCCTGGGCGATGATCTCGGCTTCCTCCTTATGCTTCTTCGCGTTGAGCACCTTGTGTGGGATGCCCGCTCTCTTGAGCATGGTGGAGAGTTTCTCGCTCTTTTCTATGGAGATGGTGCCCACCAGTACCGGCTGTCCTGTGGCGTGTCTTCTCCTGATCTCCTCCACCACCGCCTTGAACTTGGCGTTCTCCGTGCGGTAGACGGAGTCGTTTAAGTCCTCCCTGATCATGGGACGGTTGGTGGGGACGCACAGCACCTCCATGCCGTAGATCTCGGAGAATTCGTTCTCCTCGGTCTTTGCGGTGCCGGTCATGCCGCAGATCTTGGAGTAGAGCCTGAAGTAATTCTGGAACGTGATGGTGGCGAGAGTCACCGACTCCTGGGCCACCTTCACCCTTTCCTTGGCTTCTATGGCCTGGTGCAGGCCTTCATTGTAGCGTCTTCCGGGCATGAGGCGTCCCGTGAAGCTGTCGACTATCACCACCTCGCCGTCGGACACCACGTAGTCCACGTCCCGCTTCATGATGTAGCGGGCCTTGAGGGCCTGGTTGATGTGGTGGAGTATGTCCATGCTGGAGAAGTCGCTGAGGTTGTCCACACCGAAGTACTTCTCCGCCTTTTCCGTTCCGCTCTCCGTCAGGGTGACGGACTTTTCCTTCTCCTCGATCGTATAGTCCCCCTCCTTAAGGGATGAGGCGAAGCTGTCGGCCTTCTGGTAGAGCTGGGTGGATTCGCTGCCGCTTCCCGAGATGATAAGGGGGGTGCGGGCCTCGTCGATGAGTATGGAGTCCACCTCGTCGATGATGGCGTAGTTGAGTTCCCTCATCACCAGGTCGTCCTTACTGACCACCATGTTGTCGCGGAGGTAATCGAAGCCGAACTCGTTGTTGGTGCCGTAGGTGATGTCGCAGCCGTAGGCCTCCTTCTTTTGGGCCTGGTCCATGCCGTGGATTATGACTCCCACGCTCATGCCAAGGTACTCGTAGATGGGCCCCATCCACTCCGCGTCACGGCTGGCCAGGTAGTCGTTGACGGTGACCACGTGCACGCCCTTTCCCGTGAGGGCGTTGAGATATGCGGCCAGGGTGGCCACCAGGGTCTTTCCCTCACCGGTCTTCATCTCGGCGATGTTGCCGTCGTGGAGTATGGCGCCTCCCATGATCTGCACGGGGAAGTGCCTCATGCCGATGGTCCTGCCGCTGGCTTCCCTCACGGCGGCGAAGGCGTCGGGCATGACGGCCTCGAGGCTCTCGCCGGAGGCGAGGCGCTCGCGGAACTTTCCGGTCATAGCCCTTAGGTCCTCGTCCTTCATGGCGCGGTACTCTTCGTCCTTTGCCATGACCTCATCGGCGATCTTCTGGTATTTTTTCAGCTCCCTTGATTCGAGCATGTTCTTGAACGAACTTAAAAGTCCCATATATATCCTTTCGGCTGTATATAAAAATACATAATAGATTATACCACAATATCCCCGGATAGGAAACAGAGGCCCGCCTTTGGGGATGCTTATCGCACAATAATGGGCTGCCGGGCTGCAGAACAAAGCCCCCTGAGTGTATAATTACTGTATGGACAAGCTTTTAGTCGGTTTCAGAGAGACTCTATCATACGAAAAGACGGCGGCATACTGCCGGGAAAAGGGCCTTATCCCCCGGGGAAGCCGGGTGCTTCTCGCCCTCAGCGGGGGAGCGGATTCCGTATTCGCCCTTTACTTCCTGCTGTGCTTTTCCGAAGAGGAGGAGCTCACCGTATCCGCCTTCCACCTGAACCACATGATAAGGGGGGAGGAGGCGGACCGGGACGAGGAGTTCTGCCGGGATCTGTGCGAAGGCTTCGGCGTTCCCTTCACCGCTCTTAAGCGGGACATCCCGGCGGAAGCGAAACGTGAGATGCTGAGCGAGGAGAGCATGGGCCGCTCTGCCCGATACGGGTACATGGCTTCCGTAAAAGGTGAGTTCGACCGTGCCGTCACAGCCCACCACATGGACGACTCCGCCGAGAGCGTACTGATGCACATCATCCGCGGAAGCGGGCTCTCTGGCCTCAGGGGCATATCCCCCCTGAGGGACGGCTGGATCGCGAGGCCCCTTCTTGCCGTCACGAAAAGGGAGATCACGGATACGCTGGATTCCCTCGGGGCGGGCTATGTGACGGACTCCACCAACGAAAGCACCCGGTATGCCAGAAACAGGATCAGGCTTGAGATCCTCCCGGCCTTAAAGAGGGAGAACCCGAAGGCGGCTGAGGCTTTAATGAGGCTCTCGGAGGTGGCGTCGGACTACCTCGACGCCGCGGAGAGGGAGGCGGGCTCCGTCGGCCTTTCACGGGAGGGGGAGCGCTTAAGGTGCTCCTTTGAAGGGATCGCGTCCCTTTCTCCCCCCGCGAGATACGCCCTGGTGAGCATTGCTGCGAAGATGCTCGGAAAGGGCACAGACATATCCTACCGGAGCGTCAGGGATCTCGGGCGCCTTATCGGTTCTCCTTCCACGGTATGGAGGATGTCCCTTTCCGGAGTGGTCTGCGAAAGGTCCTATTCCGACATGCTCTTTTCTCTTCCCGGGAGAGCCGGAAAGGAGGAACAGGGGTTCTCTGAGCCCCTGACGGTACCGGGAACGACATATCTTCCGGACGGTGGGAGGCTGGTATGCTCCTTCGTTCAAAAAATAGAAAAGAATCCCGGTGAAGGGATGGTAACGTTTATCGACTATGATAAAATAAAAGGACTTCCCTTTGCGAGGAGCATGAGGGAAGCGGACGCCTTCACCCCGGTGGGGATGAAGGGAACGAAAAGCGTAAGGCGCTTCTTTATCGACAGGAAGCTCCCGCGGGAAAAGCGGGGAAGCTTCCCCCTCGTCTGCGACGGGGAGGGAGTGGCCGCCATCCCGGGCATGGCGTGTTCAGAGCGCTGCCGGGTGGACGAACTGACCGAGAGGGTGCTTCGCATACGATATCTGTCCGCCGGAGAGGATAAAAATGAACAGTGACATCAAAAAGATACTTATCGACGAAAACACCTTAAAGGAGCGCATAAGGGAGCTGGGAGGTATCCTCACCCAGGAGTATAAGGACAGGAATCCGATAGTGCTCTGCGTCCTCAAGGGAGCCTTCATCTTCATGGCCGACCTGGTAAAGGAGATGGACTGCCCCCTGCAGATAGACTTCATGGCGGTATCGAGCTACAACGGCACCCACACCAGCGGAGAGGTCAAGATCGTAAAGGATCTGGACGCATCCCTGGAAGGCCGCGACATCCTCATCGTGGAGGACATACTGGATACCGGGCTGACCCTGAGCTTCCTCAAAAAGAGCTTCGAGCACAGGGGAGCCAGGAGCATCAGGATCTGCACGCTGCTTTTAAAGGACCGCGCGGACAGGGAGAGCTGCAACTTCGTCACGGCGGACTACGTGGGCTTCACGGTGCCGGACGAATTCGTGGTGGGCTACGGCCTGGACTACAACGAGCGCTACCGCAATCTTCCCTACATCGGGGTGCTCAAAGAGGAAGTCTATTCCTGATCGATTAATCTTTCATTAAGTTGAAGGAGCTCTGTCGGGAACTGGGGCTTTCGGTGATACATTTTAATTACAGTTTATCTTAAAACAGGAGAGATACTTTGAAAAGAAACCGCGGAATCGGAACACTGTTGTTCTACATAGTCATCCTGGTGGGGGCCTACGTCTTCATGATGAGCGCTTCCGGAGGAGGACTCTTCTCATCTTCTCCCGCAAAGCAGGAGATAACCTTCAATGAGTTTTCCGACTACGTTGAGAACGGCATGATCGACACCGTCGAGATCGCCATGGGCAAAAACAACGTGGCCTACGTAAAGGCCAGACTGAAGAACACCACCGCCGAGGGAGTGGGGATAGTTTTGCTGTACGCCCCCGCCGACAAGGTGAACGATCTTCTCATAACCTACGATACCCAGAACCCCGGAAAGATGGACATCGTCTACGACACCCTTTCCGAGGAGAGCTGGTCCAGCATCCTGATGACGGTCATGACCTTCGTGGTCATAGGCTTCGTCGCGTTCTTCTTCATAAGCCAGCAGAGCGGAGGGAACGGCAAGGTCATGAACTTCGGAAAGTCCAAGGCCCGCATGTTCACCACCTCCGACAAGACGGTCACCTTCGAGGACGTGGCCGGAGCCGACGAGGAGAAGGACGAGCTGGCGGAGATCGTGGACTTCCTCAAGCATCCGGAGCGCTATGAAAAGCTGGGCGCCCGCATCCCGAAGGGCGTGCTGCTCGTGGGAAGTCCCGGTACCGGAAAGACGCTGCTGGCCAGGGCCACTGCCGGGGAGGCGGGAGTTCCCTTCTTCACCATCAGCGGATCGGACTTCGTGGAGATGTTCGTGGGCGTCGGCGCCTCCCGTGTCAGGGACCTGTTCGACACCGCCAAAAAGAATTCCCCCTGCATCATCTTCATCGATGAGATCGACGCAGTGGGACGCCAGAGAGGCACGGGCCTCGGAGGCGGCAACGACGAAAGGGAGCAGACCCTGAATCAGCTCCTGGTGGAGATGGACGGCTTCAACGACCATCAGGGCATCATAATCCTCGCCGCCACCAACCGTGTGGACATCCTGGATCCGGCGCTTCTGAGGCCCGGCCGTTTCGACCGCCAGATAGTGGTGCACGTGCCCGACGTCAAGGGCAGGGAAGAGATCCTGAAGGTCAATTCCAGGAACAAGCCCCTCTCCGACGACGTCGATCTCAACGTCATCGCAAAGTCCACAGCGGGAATGACGGGAGCGGATCTGGAGAACGTCATGAACGAGGCGAGCCTTCTCGCCGCCAGACAGCGCAGGAAGACCATCAGCATGCATGACATCGAGGAATCCATCATGAGGGTCCTGGCCGGTCCCGAAAAGAAGAGCATGCTGGTCACCGACGACGACAAGCGCATCACCGCCTACCACGAGGTGGGCCACGCCATCGTCGGCACGAACCTGGAGCACTGCGATCCGGTGCACGAGATATCCATCATCCCAAGGGGCACCGCCGCCGGGGTCACCATCTCCATACCGGACAACGACAACAGCCATATATCCCGCCGCAAGGTGCTGGATGAGATAACCATGTCCCTGGGAGGCAGGGCCTCCGAGGAGATCATGCTCGACGACATCTGCGCCGGAGCGGTGAGCGACATCGACAGGGCCACGAAGCTGGCCAGGAAGATGATCACCGAGTGGGGAATGAGCGAGAAGCTCGGGCCCATCAACTACGGCGCCGACAGCGAGGACGTGTTCATCGGAAAGGACCTCATGAAGTCAAAGGGAGTCTCCGAGACCACCGCCACCGAGATCGACCGGGAGACCAGGGCCATCATCGACAGCTGCTACCAGAAGGCGAAGAAGATCGTTTCCGAGAACAGGGAGCGCATCGAGATCATCGTGAAGGAGCTCTATAAGAGGGAAGTCCTCTCCGGAGACGAGTTCCGCATCCTGGCAGCGGGAGGGACCCTTCCCGAGCCCGAGGTGAAAAAGTCCAAAAAGGAAGCTTCCGGATCTCATCCGAAGGATGAGCAGGAGAAGACTCCCGGCGATGAGGCGAAGGAAGAGACCGGGGAAGTCACTCAGGAAGTGAGCGAAGAAGTCACCGCAGAAGTCACTCAGGAAGTGAGCGGTGAAGCCGCAGAAGAAGCCCCCGCGGAAGAGAGCGGGGAGCCGAAGGAAGAATAAACCCTCAAAAGAGGCGCCAAACATCACGGCGCCTCTTTTTTTTATAAGTCATTATATTGTAATAATATAACTTATGATATAATGATATAGCCATATTTTTACAGAATGGAGAATGATACTATGTCAAGGAAAAACGGTTTTGCCGCTGGCATTATTCTGGGAGCTGCAGCAGGTTTCGCAGCAAAGTATCTTTTAGATAACAAGGATCAGCTCAAAGCTGTGGTGGACGAAAAGTCAAAGCTGGTACTGGAGGGAGTTTCCGACCTCACCGATTACGCGAAGGAGAAGTTCGGACCCGCGGCCGAGACCATTTCAAAGACCGCCGGCGAATACGTAGCCTACGCGAAGGAACAGTACGAGGACTTCAAGAACGCCCTTAACGCCGAGCTGGACGATGAAGAGCCGGCAGAAGAAGAAAAGACAGAGGAGTAAGCCATGCGGGCATGGGAACTCGCGGTGATACTGGCGGGGATCTCTTTCGCCGCAATGTGCATCTACCTGATCACCGTACTTAAGAAACTGGGCCAGACTCTCGTCAAGCTCAACGCCATACTGGACGACAACAAGAGCGGGGTGAACGACATCATCGCCAACGTGGGGACCATCTCCGGCGATGTGGGGACGGTCACCGCCCGCAC
>CADBPP010000138.1 GCA_902796565.1 uncultured Eubacteriales bacterium
ACCGTGTACGGCCTTGTGACCGTCCTCGGCCTTGAGGGAAAGAATATTTTCACCGCAGTCACGGCTATGACCGCCCTGTGCTTTCTGACCCCCTTCAAGCTCCACAAGCCCGGCAACGCAGGGAAAGCTGTACTCATTCTTTTAGGCCTTGGCGCCCTGTACATCATCTATCTCGCGGGAGGCCTTTCGTGAAGAACGAGGACAGTTCCGTAAGGTTCCTTTATTCCACCGCCGTGGGAAGAACGCTCCTTAAGACCGTCATGGGCCTTCACATGGACCGCGTGATGGTAAGGTTCCTGTGCTCTCCCTCTTCCCGCGCTATCATCGCGCCCTACGCGAAGAAAAACTCCATTCCTTTGACCAAAGAGGATCTGCGCTCATTCCGTTCCTACAGGGAATTCTTCCTCAGGAGGATCCGACGCGACATCGACATGGATCCCTCCCATCTCATAAGTCCCTGCGACGGCTGGCTCAGCGTGTACGACATAGAGCGGGAGGGCTCCTTTTCCATCAAGGGATCGGTATACACGGTGGACGACCTCACGGGGGATCCTCTCCTGGCAGAGCGCTACAGAAGCGGCACCGCCCTGGTATTCAGGCTCTGCGCCTCGGATTACCATCACTACTGCTACATAGACGACTGCATCCAGGGAGAGAACCACTTCATCCCGGGGGTGCTCCACAGCGTACAGCCCATCGCCTGTGAGACGTATCCTGTCTTCGTTCTCAACAGAAGGAACTGGTGTCTCATGGAAACGGACAACTTCGGTCCCGTGGTCCAGACGGAGATCGGGGCCCTGGTGGTGGGAGGCATAACCAACCTGAACGAAAACGCCAGGGTCTACCGGGGCCAGGACAAGGGCCACTTCGAGCTGGCGGGCTCCACCATCGTCCTGCTCTTCGAGAAAGGAAGGATCACGCTGAGAGACTCAATCATCTCCGAACTGAAGGGATCCGAGGAAGTCCGGGTCCTGCAGGGCATGTGGATAGGATCGAAAGCGGCAAACGATTAGAAAAGGAGAAGATATCGGATGACGTATCTTCTCCTTGTTTTTTACTTCAGTTCTCACTCCAGCCTTTCCAGGTCCTCCCCCTCCGCCATGCAGGCGGGACAGGAGACGTTCTCATCGGAAGCTGTCTCGAACTCGTAACCGCAGATCCTGCAGCGCCATCTGATGAGTCCCGAAGGCTCCTCTTCGTCATTTGAGGGGATCCTCTCCAGAAGCTCCTGTGCCACGGATACCGGGAATGAAACGTCCGGCGGATCCTTCACGAGGCCCCTGAGGATCTCATGGGCATTTGCGCTCTGGGGAAGCATGTAGCCTGACTCCCTCATCACGTCCTCGTTGACTATCCTGATGCTCTTTTCAAGAGCCTTCATGAGGCGGAAGAGGCCGTCCGAAGCGGCGCTTTCCGAAAGAGTGCGGGCTTCGTTCTCCATACGGGCTTTGCCGCGGGAAAGGGAATCCAGCACCTTAACCATCCCGGGCTTTTTCACCTGCTGGGGAGGATATTCCGCGGGGACCATGCTGATGGCGGATGAGGGGCACGCTTCCATGCAGGCTCCGCAGCCGATGCACTTTTCCCTGTCGATGATGCTGTCCTCCGTATCGGTGGCTCCCACGGGGCATACGTACAGGCACAGGCAGTCCTTGGTGCACATGGAGATGTTTCTTACAGCGATCTTTTTCATGCGTTTCTCCTCCCTTCCACCTTTTCGAACTTCCAGGCCGGGACCTTGCACACAGGACACTTCTCCGGAGGTGTGTCACCGATATATATAAACCCGCATACAGTGCAGATCCATATCTCTTTACCCTCCAGCATGGCGTCGCCCTCCGCGAGGTAGCGCTCCGTCAGAGAGGCGCACATCCTGGTGACCTTCTCGCCCCATACACAGATCCTGGCGGCTCCCCTGTCGGAATACATATCCGCCCGGGAGCGCACATCCCTGTATCCCTCGGCGTCGCTCTTTAGTTCCTCAGCGAGCCTCTCCACCGTGGCGTCCCCGGCAGGCTGAACGAGTCCTCTCATGTGATCCGCAAGCTCTCCGAGCATCCGGGATTCCTTTGCCATGTACTGCTTTTCACATCCCCTGGCGAGATTCGACAGAAGGGCCGCCAGCTGTCCCGCTGTGAGCTTTTCATCGCTCTCCTCCATGTATTTTACAGGGGCCTCTTTTTTTGGCTTATCCGCGGGAGCGCCTCCTTCCTCGGGAAGGAAATCGCTCTTTCTGGCACCGCACAGGGGGCACTGCCAGTCATCGGGCAGAGACTCGAAGCTCACGCCCTCCTTTTCGTCATCGTATACGTATCCGCATACCTGACACACATATCTCATGGAATGACCTCCTCTCATTTCCTGCCACAATCTTAACAGATAGGGTTTATTACGTCAACAGAATATATATATCTATCGATTCCCTCCTGAGGGTCCCGGCCGTGAATATCTCTGAAATCACAGCATGACTAAATGTCATAGAAAAGCGCATAAATAAGGTAAACTTTAAATTATCTGCATATTGACTTTAAAATTTACTAGTGTTATACTTTAAATTATCCTAATATTAACTTTAAAATATCCTAATGTATGACTTTAAAATATCCTAATGCAGTACTTTAGACTTTACTGAGGAGACAAATAGATGATCAAACGAAAAGCTTATGATGCTCTGATGAGGCTGGCAGGCCAGTTTCCTGTAGTGGCCATTACGGGTCCGCGTCAGAGCGGCAAAACCACTTTGGCAAGAATGGCATTCCCTGATAAGCGCTATATTTCTCTTGATGATCGGAACATGCGTGAGATCGCGCATGCAGA
>CADBPP010000139.1 GCA_902796565.1 uncultured Eubacteriales bacterium
ATGAAGAACCGTTGGTTTCCATAATGGAGATGTGGTTAACACCTATCTCCTCGAAACTCAACGGTTCTTCTTGTGTTGGCCTTGACATGGTATTTTATTAATAATCACCACATGCCTTGTCTATTGCGGTCTTTCATGTTACAATGTAGTTGCAGGCGATTAATAATAATGGATTTTCTGTGTGGAATAAGGGATTTATTACTCGCTGTAGATACAAAGTTATTCAGAAAAGTGCTTGTTTTTGATCCAAAAAATCAATAAAACATGGTATGCAATGCTGATAAAGCTGAGCAAAACTGAAAACACCTCTTGCTGATATAGCTCAGTTGGTAGAGCCGATGATTTGTAATCAGCAGGTCGTGGGTTCGAGTCCCTCTATCAGCTCCATTTATGCTTTACCTAAGCCATTTTCTTACACGATAAGAAGATGGCTTATTCTTTTGTGTCTGCTTTTGTCCATTTATTCTTCCTTCACGACAGATCATATCTGTCTTTTGAGCATTTTAAAGCCGTTTCCCACAATGGAAACGGCTTGTCTGTTTAATGTGTTTACTGTGCCATACGGCCTATGATGGCAAGCACTCCGATCGCTATCCCGACAGCGCACCATATCTTCACGCTTCTGATCATCTGCTGCTGCTCCTCATACGTCGCACAGTTGTTGATGCTCCGTGTTTTGTTGATAGCCACGATCCCGGGGATCAGGCAGAACAGTGCGGTTATGATGGACAGCGCCATCAGGCCACCGGTGGGATACGGCTCCAGATACTGATACTGTGCATACTGGTTCTGTGTCTGCTGATACTGCGGCTGCTGGTACTGCGGCTGCTGGTATGCGTTTGTATTGTAGCCGCCCTGTGCCGTCTGTCTTGTCTGCGGGGCGCCGCAATTGGGGCAGAACGCGGCTTTATCCTCCATCCTGGTACCGCAATGAGAACAAAACTTCATTTTCATTTCCTCCTGATAAGATTATCTGTATTGTAAACGTTTTCTGATCACATTATCATTATACATGGTTTTCTTCGCTACAGCAAATGCAACATCGCTTTGCCCTGACGAAATGCCCCTTCTGCATGGCTGTATCGATGTCCATATCATGTTCCTCCCTGCCTTTATCGGTTTTACCGCTTAAGCGGCGCACGGAATCAGTGCCGGCTGGGCGCATATGAGAGAGTCCCTAAAAGTATATCTATCGACATGAAAGTACTTGCGTTTTTTTCTTGAGTCTCGCGCCTGTTGCCTGTACAATTGATATACGGATAATCTTTGGCTGCCGGCGATAGCTGAAAGCGGACGAAGACCTCAGGAGAGACAGGTCCGGATCAAAGCAGGTACGCCCTTTCTTACAGACGTAACGCAAATCCATGCGTACAGCGGTTTCAGAGATGGTCATTCCATCGCAGGGAGGTAGATCATATGGTTTCAAAAGGCGATTTCGATCCGAAATATTTCAACTACGGAGATGCATATGACAATCTGTGGTCTGCAGGATGCCATGATCCGGATGAGATCTATGAATACAGGACATACGGAGGCCTGGATTCATTCCTGGGTGAATACGGATTCAGGGTAAAAGATTTCTATAAGGAACCGTCAGGGCCTGCTTCCCGGGAGGAGGACGAATCCGGATCAAACGAGGGATGCTTTCTGAGCGGCGCCTGCGTCCATGCGAGAAACCTTCCCGATGACTGTGAAGAGCTGACTGTCCTCAGATCCTTCCGTGACTCGTATGTGAAGATGCTTCCCGGGGGCATGGAAGAAGTGGAACTCTATTACAGATCCGCACCTGCCGTAGTAAGACAGATCCTCCGCTCAGATGATCCCGAAATGCAATGGGAACGGATCTACAATGAACTGGTGCAGCCCTGTGTGGAAGACATCAAAAGCCGGAGATACGATGAAGCGTATTTAAGGTACAAGCAGTTCTTCCTGTCATTGGAAGACGCACTGGAGACAATGTAAAAACAGCAAAGGGCCTGATGTGCCCATACAGCTCCGGTTTGTTCACTGCATGCTTATACATCTCCCAAAGAGCCTGAGAGGCTCTTTTTTCATGCCTCCGCCTTTCAGGGCCTGATGATATGACTTGCCTTATTCCGGTCCATGTGATATAATGATATCACCATAAAGAGTGTGCGAGAGACGAGCTCGATGACCACACGGCAACCTGCCTCAGGGCAAGGTGCCAATGCTCGTATGATGGGATATCTGAAAAACGTTTAAAAGGATCCCGTCATGGCTATGGGATCTTTTCTTATGCCCTCTTTATGCTGAAGGAGGACATAATGAAAAACAACATGCTTCTGCACATACCCCATTCGTCCACATATATACCGGAGGATTTGCTGGGGATGTTTACCGTCAGCAAAGAAACACTCGATCATGAGCTTCTGGTGATGACGGACCGGTATACGGACGAACTCTTTGACTGTTCCGACAACAGGATAGTGTTCCCTGTGAGCCGCCTCATATGCGATGTGGAACGCTTCAGGGAAAAAGACATGGAAACGATGACATCAAAAGGGATGTGGGTATGCTATGAGAACACGTCGGAGCTTACTCCTCTTAAGAGAGTCTCCCGGGAACATGCTTCATGCGTTCTGGAGCATTATTACGATATGCATCACAAAGCACTGACTGAGGCCGCAGCACATACAAAGGATCTCTGCGGGAATATACTGATCATAGACTGTCACTCGTTCTCACCGCTGCCTCTGCCGTATGAGGACGACAGGACGGCCGACAGGCCGGATATCTGCATTGGCACCGACGACTTCCATACGCCGCGTACTGTATCGGATACCCTGGTGAAAGCATTTTCTGAAATGGGATACAGGGTAAGCATTAATTCACCGTATTCCGGAAGTCTTGTCCCAATGGCATACTGGAGAAAGGATCCATCCGTGATGAGCGTGATGATCGAAGTAAACAGAAAGCTGTACATGGATGGAACGACCGGAGAAAAGCTGAAGGGCTTCGACACCGTCAGAGACCATATTGGAAAGGCTTTGTCTCTGTGTTATCCGATGATATGATCCCCTCCCAACGCGGCCTGTCGGGCGTGGCTGAACACAGCAGTCCGCAAAATCATTCGTCTTCCGCAGGAAAGGAACAGCTGTTTCCTCTTTCGTGCATCAGATGGAAATATCCTCCCGCGGTCCATAGCATTTACCGCCGGTAATGTACGATGGACAGACAGAAGAAAAGATGATAGAATTAAAACAGATGGAGGTCTGAAATGGATCAGCTGAACGTATACGAGCAATATTTTGAAGCCGACATGGTATATAACGGCAGGGCACGCAGAGCCGCGAAGGTCATGCTGATCTGTGAGAGCGGTGACGGACGGATCCGCTACGAAGCGGCTGTCACCTTCTTCCCACATGAAGACGAGGAAGACTATCTTGTGACCTCCGACGCGTACTTTTCAAAGACACTCTATGACGCGAAGGGCAGACGTTCCAAAGCAAGGGAAGCTGTCCTTATGGAAGAACTGAAAAGTGAGCTTGATACTCTCTGTTCGGAAAACGGCGCAAATGTCTTCTGGGAAAAGCCTTTGAGGGAAGCAAGGTTCGCGTGATAGATAAGAACACAAAAGGCGGTACAAGGATCTACAATGTCCTTTTCCCGTTATGGCTGCTGGTGTGGATCCCTTCCCCGCTCTGGCTCATACTGATACCCGCGAATTATCTTATAGACCGCCTTGTACTTAGGCTCAGCCTGCCGAAGGATGAAATGAGGGAAAGGTTCCTGCCGGGCGTCACATGGAAGATCTGCCTGGCGGGCTTCGCTGCAGACATTGCCGGAAGCCTGATCCTGCTGGGGAGCCTGAGCATTCGGAAACTTCCGTCATCCGTGACATACGCCCTGCAGTTCAACGCCTTCGGGGATCCCCTTGCGCTTGTCATGACACTTGGAGCTGTGGCCGTATCCGGTGTGCTGATCTTTCTCTTTGACAGAAGGATCCTTGCGAAGGCGGGCCTCTCCTCTTCCCCTGCGGGAAGGACTGCTTTGCGGCTCGCCGTTATCACCGCGCCTTATCTGTTCCTGATACCTTCAGGACTTCTATACAGGTAAGAATATTTATTTCAAAGGAGAAAACTTATGCCCTATATCGCGATCAAAGCCTATCCGAAAGATGACGAGACAAAGAAGGCTCTGGCGGAGAAGATCTGCCGGGCCGTGGTGGAGACTGTCGGCTGCCCCGAAAAAGCGGTCAGCGTCTCATTTGAGGAATTTGCTCCCGAAGAGTGGGAGGAAAAGGTCCGCAAACCCTTCATGGAACCGCTCATGGACAAAATGCTCATAGTATCCGGTGAAAAGAAGTATTGATGCCCGGACAGGGGCCGTTTCCCCGGGAGGCGGCCCTTTTTCAATCTCCACCGTCTTAGAGTCCTTACTCAGCGGGAAGTCTGTCTCCCGTTTTGAAACGGATCTTCCCTCCGGTCAATGACGATGCCCCGGGCTTCTGTGCTTTGCACTGAAGCCCGGGGCATTAAGATCGTTGCTTCAATCAGATACTATGTGAGGTACGGGGATCCCTTCGTCAATTTTCCTTAAGCCACTTCTGTGCGTTGCTGCTGCCCGTGTCTGCGGCTTCCCGCATCAGCCTGCGGCAAACAGCTTCGTCCGGATCCACCAGGTCATTGCCGTAATAATAACACAGGGCCAGCAGATAAACGGGATACGGGTCGTCCGGATCAATCAGGCCGTCATACGCGACACTGTACAGACCCAGGGCGTCAAGAAACTCGGCTTCCCGGGCGATCCTGCAGCCCGTTTCCGCCCAGAGCATCGCCCGCACCATGTCTTTCGCCGTTCCCTCACCGTTATAATAGCCGACGGCTATCCATTCTATGGCATCCATATATCCCTTCCAGGCAAGAGGGCTGACCAAATTCGTTACGTCTTTATTATACTGCTTATAGACCCTCAGTGTCGAATCGCAGACTTTCCTCGCGTTCCTGCGGATATCCCTCCACCACCTCTCATCCGGTGAATCCTGCATACTGCGGTTCGCGCCGTCCTTCCATACCGGTATCACATTGATCAGGGCTCCCTGCCGTACGAGCTGCCAGTCCGAGATCCGGGAACGCGCCTCCTCAAGCTGACCGTACACTGCTTTCGCGGCTTCCTTCCATATATCCGTGTGCGCCGGGGATATATCGCTCCATTCCCATCCGAAGTCGATGATATTGTCACGGAACGCCTTGAACATGGCGTCCGCCGCCTCGCTGATCCTGCGGTCATATTCTTCCATTGATCCCATACCGCGGCGGTCCCTCGCGGCTAGACTTAACCGTAAGCAAAGGATCGCGGCGAGACAGAGGACCATCATTCCGATGAACACAGGTATCTTATGCATGTATTTTATATATACAATCGTTATGACGACCGCCGCGCCGATCCCGAAGAGATCCAGTTCCGTATGGACGAAGAACAGATAGCTTATGATTATGATCATCGCGAAGAAAAGGACGATGGCCAGAAGGGTATACCAGGTCTTTCCCTCATACTGTCCCATGAAGGTCTCCATGCAGTAGATCAGAACGGATATGGCCGCAAGGATCAGGACAGCGATGATTCCTCTGTTCGCTTCTGCACGCGCTTCAGCGTCATAGGATCGCTGTGTCTCGATGTATTTCTTCCGGGAGAGAAGCGCTCTTTTGAGTTCCACGGAGGCGGGGCCGCTCACCTCGGAGATATACTCATAGGGACGGGCCACCTCGGGAGGAAAGCAACTCACCGCCTCCTCTGTGGTTTTTGCCTCCAGGCACTTTTGGACATTTTCATTTTCCGGATAGTATGCGGTCTTCCTGACATGGTCCCCGGGGCCGATCTCCTCGATCGCATCGCAGGGACAGGCATCCAGACAGGCGCCGCAGCGAACGCACGCATCCCTGTCGATCACATAATCCGGTGAGATCACTCCCACCGGGCATGACTGGATACACTCCCCGCATTTTTCACAGTCCGCAGTTATAAAGAAAGACATATCCTACCCTCCAAAACAGCTCTTTCCTCAGTGAGGTCATCTTTTCATGTATTATATCCCTGTCGGACTTCATAACAAAAGGAGACGGTCCCGCCTTCCTACCGGGCAAATGCAGATCCTTCTCCTTAAACAGATAACGGGTATAAAAAGGCTCCCGTCTCACTGAGAGACGGGAGCCAGATATGTTCAGCTGATCTATTCGGTCATCCTGTCCGTTCTGCGCCTTACGAAGATCACAAGGATCATCATGCCGCAGACCGCTGCCATGAAGGCCCACCAGAGAGTACCGGTCTGATAGCCGGTATTCACCGGATCTTTGGGCGGCACCACAGCGGGCACCGCTACCGCGAAATAGGTCTCACATTCTCCGTCGTAATATACCGCGGTGATCGTATGCCTTCCGGTCTCGAGTGTGCCAAGCAGGGTCGAAGGCAGTACTATGACCGTGGAGCCCTCGTAGTAGGTGTAGAGCCCGCTGTCCTTCGCGTAATATTCCCCGTCGATACGGATGCCGCAGAATCCATCCACGCTCCCATTGGCCCTGAAGATCAGGGCGCCGCTGCTGCCTTTCTCGTATACGGAGCCCGTTCCGTCAATGAACTCATATTCCGCGGGTTCCGAGCAGGTTATGTCCTCGCGGTCCCTGATACGGATCCTCGGGAACGGCCCGTCGGGAGCGTTGAAGGTGTCATCGTAGGACGCGAGGCCCGTGGCCTCTATCACGGCTCCTTCCTTTAAACCTTCCACGTCGCTGTCCGTGGTGATGTATCCGTCTATGAAGATCCTCACGGTATCGCCGTTTGCCTCCTCGAGGATGATGGTCTGGATGAGGCCGTTGGCGTATTCGAAGCTCTTCACTCTGCCTCTGACGGTGACCAGTTCTCCTGTGACGGACAGATCGTTCACCTGGGAAGCGCTCACCGCTCTGGGTTCCGGCGCCTCCGCTTCGGAGATCTTCTCAATGTTTCTCACCTGCAGCTCCGCTTCTCCCTGATAGAAGTCCGTGACACCTGTTATGCGCACCACGTCCCCGATCTTGAATTCGCCGGCCACCGGGAAACAGCAGATCCCTCCGGTCCCGTCCTGTACGTAGATGCAGTCGAAGAACGCCGTATCCTTGTCGTAGCCGGAAGCGTTGGAGGTCACGGTACCCTCGATGGTATACTGGTATCCGCTCTCCTTCTGCTCCCTGACCTCTCCGATCGGGGTCACCTTCGGGGGATTGATGTAATCCAGCAGGTTCTCGCAGATCCTGTAGTTGGAATAGTTCTTTTCCGCTGCGGTGTCTTCCACTACCGCCTGCAGCTCGTAGTTGCTCATGAAGGTGGCTCCGCTCACGATGATGAGCCCCCTTCCTTCCAGCTGCTCCGTCGCGAGGCTCAGTATCCTGTAATCTCCCTCCGCGACCCGGTACATGACCATTTCATCTCCGCCGTAACCGGCTCCGTCGATATCCTGGGATACCGTAGTGGCGTGAGCGTATACCACGGGCGTCACCGTCCCCGGCAGGACCGAAACGGGCTCTCCGTCTGCGTCCACCGCATAGACGGACGCTCCGCCGTACTGGCTGAAGACCTCGGTGTACAGCCGGTTGTTCGGATTGGCGGGATCGTACTGCACTCCATCCGCCAGGAAGCTTTCGAAGTTGTAGGTCGAGAAGTACAGCCTCTGGGGCTGTCCGCCGTTGAGTGTCTCGTCCCTGGTGGCGTCATCACCGATCCTCAGAGACGAACCAATAGCAGAGAGTATCATGTTCTGCTGTGCTGACATGTGTTCATCTTCAGGTATGGTGCCGAAGGCCTCATAGGCGTCGGACCAGCCTGTGACTATCACTATGCCTCCTTTGAGGTTGAACTCGTTTATCGCGTCCACCACAGCCTGTGAATAGCAGTCGTATGGATCCCTGATGGCCGTGCCGTCCCGGCGTGAAGGCACCGTGAGGATGATGGCCCTGTACTTATCGCTGGCGCATGCCGCTATAAGGTCTTCCTCGGTGTTGAAGATCACGGTCCTCACGGAATGCTCCACCGCGAGCTCGCTGAAATTCCCGACGTTGTCCTTATAGTTGCCGTTTACGTATTCGTTCTGATGGGAAGCGTCGATACCTACGTATACGAGGCTCTCCGCGTCCAGCACCGAGATCTCCAGTGACTTAGTGAATGTGTATTCTTCTCCGTCAAGCTCCATCACCGCGGTAACGGTGATGTTGTAGATCTTTGCCTTGTCAGGGGTCAGTTCAAAGCCCAACGAAAAGGTCCCGCCTGCGGGAATGGTGTATCCTTCCGTGTCCGTGCCTATGACCTTGCTTCCGTCGGTGGTATAGATGATGGATTTGACGGTCGCCTCCGCAGCTTCGCTGTTGAAGAAGGTCGTTTTAAGGGGGATGGGCTCACCGGACACCGGTACAGCCACCTCCGATTCAAAGGCACTGATCCCGAGCTTGAGGGATTCGCCTACCCACACCGGAGCTGTCACCGCGATGTCACCGTCGCCCTCTGTGACCCTTATGAAGTAGTAGCTGTAGGAAGGCTCCAGGTCCACGCTCAGGGTCCCACCTGCGAGGGCGTCCGCACTGGCCCAGGTATAGGCGGTCTTTCCGGAGTTGACCACCACCTCCACCTTGGTTATGGTATCCGAGCTGTCGGGATCGTTGACGGACACTTCGATGTGTACGTTCTCGGGAACATCCTGGATAACGCTGCCCAGCATCTCGTCGTTCAGTGTATAGTAGATCTCGAGGTTCTTGTCCTCGGTGGCGTATACCCTGTACAGCCTGATGGCCGCGAACAGGCCCTCGGGACTGAAATCATCGGTCAGGATGACGTCCCTTGCGTCGTTGGCGTTGCCCCAGCTTCCCTTGTGGTTGTCCTGGTTATTGCTGGGGGCTACGTGCCATCCCTTGTCCAGGGCCATGATGTACTGCTCGTAGCTGGGATAGTATCCTCCCTGTCCTATCGGGCCTTCACCGTTTCCGACTTCCACAAGGTAAATGCGGCTGTCTGTGACAGCGTCCCAGTAGGAGAAGTCGACGAAGTTTCCGAAGGTCTTGCCCGGGTGGTTGAACTGACTGACGGACAAAGCTCCCTCGGGACTGCTCAGGAGGGCGTAGTAGGCCTTGAGTCCCGCGTCGCCCTTCTTGTCGTTGAGGGTCGTGTTGTTTCTTGATACGATGCCCGGGGTCTCGAAGGTATTGACATGTCCCGGTCCTCCCGACCATGTCATCTCGAATCCGGCCAGCGCTATCACGTCGTCATGGGAGGCGTTGAATCCGTCGATGGTGTCGTTGTAGCTCTTCCACAGATCCTGGGACTGAGCTGTCGCGAGGCTCATGTCGTAAAGCGCCGCTTCGGGATTGGCAGCCCCCTGGGCATCGAAATAGTTGGAGTGGTCAGTGAAGGCCACGAACTGTACGTTGGCGCTGCCGGGAAGGTTCGATATGTACTCAAGGGCCGTCTCAAGGCTGCCCGAACCATCCGAGTATGTCGTATGGGAATGCAGCTGTCCGAAGTAGAGCTGGAACTGCGCATCTCCCACCGTGAATTTCCATGATGCTCTGACAGGATCTTTGCCTTCCTTTTCAGCTGTGACCGTAACGTTCACGGTACCGTTGGCAAGATCCTCTTCGGGGACATATGTTATCACTCCGTCCTCGTAAACGGCATTCACAGCTTCCCCGTTCAGATACATCTGAACCGTACATCCGTCCCCGTTCACCAGTTTCGCACTGATGACGGGCCTCTTGTTTTCTCCTGTCTCAGAGTTTGGCTTCGGGCTCAGAAGCGTGAATACCGGTTCGTCCCTGACTTCGATCTCAGCTCTTCCGGTTATCTGAACGCCTTCGCTGTCGGATCCGGTGACCGTGAAGACGAGCTTTTCTCCCGTGATCCTGTCGGAGGGTATGACTGCTTTATAGGTCCCTTCCTCATCAGGTGAGAAGGATATCTCCTCGTCACCCAGCTTAAGGGTGAGGGTTACTATCTCAAACACCGAATCCACGGTGAATTCGACTTCATAATCCAGCCCGATAAACGCGGGCTCATCGTCGAAGGTCACAGCCGGGGCGTCCACGATCCCGTGCTTTATGACCGTTCCTTCCGCCACGGGATAGAAGCTGAAGATGAACTGGGCGGCATCGGTGCTCTTGTATGTCCACCCGCTGAAAGCTCCCGCGAAGTATTCGATCTCCACAGGTGTGCCCTTGTATTTGATATCGGTGCTCTGGATACGGTATCCTCCCGATGCGGGGATGAGCTTCCATAGCGTTCCCGCTCCGGCGGTCTCCGAAAGGAACAGTTCCTCCGCCTCGTTAACGGTAAGATACTTCCCGTCACAGAGGAACGAGACCGTCCCGTCGTCGTATGTGACCATTTCGAATACCAGCGCCCCGTTTCCGGGATAGGCGAGCTCATCCGTCACGGTGCATCCGGCCGTGCTGAACTTGCCTCCCGTGGCGCCGGGCTGTCCGAAGACCGCTTCCGCCAGGGCATTATAGATGACGACGGTACCCGAGCTGCCTCCTCCCGGGGAGGGATATCCGTCCACCTTTACGATCTTCTGGGCGAAAAGGGGTTCGTTATCCTTGTTTCCGTATCCGCTCCAGCCGTTTCTCTCGGCATACCATTCGATGTAAAGGCCCCTTCCCGTGTTTCTGATGTATACGCAGTCCTCCGTAAAGGCCTCAGTGATATCCCAGGCGCTGTTCACATCATCCAGCGGCATGCTGGAATAACCCGTTCCCATGGAAAGCTTCTTTCCGTCCTTCGTTTCGAAGGTGAACGTGCCGTCATCGTTTATTCCGATCTTCCAAACCTCGGTCTCGCCGTAGCCCTTGAGGGCTCCGTTCTCCAG
>CADBPP010000140.1 GCA_902796565.1 uncultured Eubacteriales bacterium
GCCGTTCATTTACCTGCCTCTTAAGTCTTATAAAAGTCCGTTCTGTACCTTGCAGGCCTTGATCAGGTTCTTGGCAAGAAGCGCGGAAGTGATGGAACCTACTCCGGGCACCGGGGTCATCCAGCTTGCCTTGTCCCAGACGTCCTTTGAGCAGCAGCCGATGGTGACGGTCTTCTGCTTGCCGGTCTTTTCGTTGATCACGGGCTCGCCGTTCTCGTCGAATACCTTGTCGCGGATGACGGAAGCGTCGATTACGATGGCGCCTTCCTTGATCATGTCAGCGGTGACGGTATCCTTGAAGGGGGTGGCTGCGATGACTACATCGGCGGTGGTGTACATCTTCTTGGTCTCCTCGTGGGTGAGGTGGTGTACGATGGACACGGTGGCGAAACGGTTGGTCAGCAGCATTGCAGCGGGCTTTCCGATAACGTTGGAGTTGTTGATGATGCATACGTCAAGGCCGCATGCCACGTCGTCTTCCTGTCCCGGCCTTGCGTTGGGAAGGGGAACGTACTGCTTGCGGACGGTCTCCTTGATCTGGTCAGCGTAGTAGTCGATCACTTCGACGATGGCGCTGGCGGTGCAGGGATAAAGTCCGGTGGGGTCGTTGATGACCAGCTTGCCCATGTTGGCGGATGTGCAGGCGTCAACGTCCTTGAGGGGGTTGAGGTTATCGCCGATGGCGACGTTCTCATCGATATTGTCGAGGGGCCGGAATGCCAGGATGCCGTGGATGGCGGGATCGGCGTTGATCTCCCTGAACTTCTTGATGTAGTCTTCCTGGGAAACATCTGCGGGAAGCGCGAAAACTTCGACCTCGATGCCGGCCTCGTTCATTGTTGAGGTCGCGCCCTTTTCATAGGACAGATCCGGTCCCTTCTCTCCGACACGCACGATGCCGAGCTTGGGAACGATCCCCTTGGCCTTCAGCTCTTCCGCTGCTGCCTTGCATTCGTCCTTGATTGACTGAGCGACTGCCTTGCAGTCCAAAATCTGAGCACTCATTTTATAATCCTCCAGAATAGTTGTTATTGAATTACTTACAGTGATTTATCGACGGTCTCGTAGATCTCGTCGCACTTTTTGAGTCCGGTCTCCACCAGGGCGGTGCATTCCTTCCTGAGAGATTCCGCGAACTCCGTGTCCTTGATCATGTTGACGTTGATGGCGATGTTGAGCCACGCGCAGCTGATGGCGCTTCTGATGAGCGCGATGCCGCATCCGACGTCGGAAAGGGCCAGTTTGGAGCCCTTCTGGGTCAGCTCCTCAAAGAGGGGGATGCTTGAGCAGGAGGTCTTCAGCAGTTTCACCGGGGCTGCCACCGCCAGCTTGAGGCAGCGGTCCAGCTCCTTGGCCTTGAATTCCTTCTCCTCGTCCGTGGTCGTGGGAAGGCCGTAAGCCTTTGACAGGGGCAGGAAGTTCTCCACGTCCTCATCCATGATGTTGAAGAATTCCCTGGTGAGATCCTTCAGGGATGCCATAAGGCGCTGGATGTCCTCCTCATACTGGGCATACTTCTTCTTGCCCGTGGTAAGGGAGCATACCATTCCGCCCAGGGCGGCTCCGAGGGAAGCGGCGAGAGCCGCTACGCTTCCTCCTCCGGGCGCCGGAGCGTTGGAGAAGGTGAGGTCCACGAATTCTTCGCAGGTATTCTTATAGAAACTCATAATAAAATCTCCTTAAAAGGCCGGAAAGCCGAGCTTTCCGGCCGGTAAATACTGGCTGTCGGTATTTGTTTTAGAACAGTCCTGTGATCTTGCCGGACTCGTCGACATCGATCTTCTCTGCCGCGGGTACCTTGGGCAGTCCGGGCATCTTCATGATGGAGCCTGTGAGGGCTACGATGAAGCCTGCGCCTGCTGAAAGGGTGATGTCACGAACGGTGATCCTGAATCCGGTGGGACGTCCGAGGATCTTCTCGTTATCGGTGAGGGAGTACTGAGTCTTGGCCATGCATACGGGGATGTTGTCGTATCCGAGGGCTGTGAGGTTCTTGATCTCCTTCTTTGCTGCGTCGGTGAAGTCGACTCCGTCGGCACCGTAGACCTTCTTTGCGATGCACTCGATCTTCTCCTCGATGGGCTGATCGAGCTCATATGCATAGTGAAGCTCGCTGGGCTCTTCGCAGAGCTTGACGACTTCCTTGGCCAGCTCTATGCCGCCCTTGCCGCCGAATTCCCAGACTTCGGAAAGCTTGACGTTGACGCCCAGCTCCGCGCACTTCTTCTCGACCAGTGCGATCTCTTCGGGAGTATCGGTAACGAACTTGTTAAGAGCGACGACTGCGGGGATGCCGAATACGTTCTTGATGTTCTCAACATGCTTGAGCAGGTTGGGAAGACCCTTTTCAAGAGCTTCGAGGTTCGGCTTCTGAACGTCTGCCTTGGGAACTCCTCCGTTGTACTTCAGAGCCTTGATGGTGGCGACGATGATGACTGCGTCGGGCTTGAGGCCTGCGAGACGGCACTTGATGTCCATGAACTTCTCTGCGCCGAGGTCAGCACCGAATCCGGCTTCCGTTACGACGTAGTCTGCGAAGTGCATTGCCATCTTTGTTGCCAGCACGGAGTTGCAGCCGTGTGCGATATTTGCGAAAGGTCCGCCGTGTACGAACGCGGGTGTTCCTTCGAGTGTCTGAACGAGGTTGGGCTTGAGGGCATCCTTCAGAAGGGCTGCCATTGCTCCCTCAGCGTGAAGGTCGCCGGCGGTGATGGGCTTCTTGGAACGGCTGTAGCCGATGACGATCCTGGCCAGTCTTTCCTTCAGGTCGGTGATGGAAGTGGCGAGGCAGAAGACTGCCATGACTTCGGATGCAACGGTGATATCCCAGTGATCTTCTCTTACATAACCCTGAGAAGTTCCGCCGAGTCCGTCAACAGCGTTTCTGAGCTGTCTGTCGTTCATGTCGACTGCTCTGTGCCATGTGATCCTTCTGGGGTCGATGTCCAGCTCGTTGCCCTGGTAGATGTGGTTGTCGACCATAGCGGCAAGCAGGTTGTTGGCTGCTCCGATGGCATGGAAGTCACCGGTGAAGTGAAGGTTGATGTCCTCCATGGGGACGACCTGTGCGTATCCTCCGCCTGCAGCTCCGCCCTTGACTCCGAAAACGGGTCCGAGGGACGGTTCTCTCAGTGCGACGGCAGTGTTCTTGCCGAGCAGTGAAAGCGCGTCAGCTACACCGACGGTAGTGGTGCTCTTTCCTTCTCCTGCGGGTGTGGGGTTGATAGCAGTAGTAAGGATGAGCTTTGCCTTGTTGCCTGAACCCTTGGTGGTGTTCAGCAGATTGTAGTCGAGCTTTGCCTTGTACTTTCCGTACAGTTCAAGATCCTCTTCCTTGAGACCGAACTTAGCAGCGATCTCTCTGATGTCCTTGAGTTCGCACTCCTGAGCGATCTCAATGTCTGTCTTGTAGCCCATAGTTTACCTCCGAGTAAATGTATGAATTGGATTGGCTTGCGCGGTTGCGCATGTTGGATTTAGGATATATTAGCAGCACCGGATGCTGTACTAATCCTTCTGAAACGACGTGCCGGCCTGTTTTCGGGCACAGTCATTCCGGCGGAAATTTCATCCGCTGATATTATTATAGAACAAAAGGAAGGTGGTAAAGTATCTTATTTTACGCAGTGTTTTAAAATTTGGGACCCTATTTGACAGGGGAGAGTGCTTCATTCAAATTTAGCGCCATTTTTGATTGTATGCCGCATCCTCTATTCAATATCGGTTCCGATTAGTGAATATCGCGACTTTATTTCAATCTTTAAAACCGCGCGGAGCACGGATATCCGTCCCTTCCTCAAAGGGTCCCGGAGCACGTAAAAGCGCCGCCCTGAGCCGGCGCCGGAGGGATGTTCCAAGTATTCAGTTTTCGTTAAAGCCCTCGCGGATGCTCTCTGCGAAGGAGGATACGGTCCCTTCCAGGGAGGAGGGAAAAGCACTGTCCGTCTCCCATCCAATAAGGGAGGCCAGCTCCATGAGGGCGTCGGCAGAGGCGGGATCCTTCATGAGAGCCCTCCAGGGCAGCGGGCACATGAAGCAGCCTGCACAGAATTCTCCCGCTTCCGGGCGGTATCCCCGCTGTATGCCCGTCTGAGGGCGGACGGAAAGGGAGGGGAGGCCCCCGTTTTCCGAAAAGTATCTTTGCAGCGCGCCCTCGGGGCTGCCTGTCCCTCTCAGGAGGCGCTTTGCCCCCGCGGCGTCGCCGAAGGGCAGTGCCCCCGCTTTTGCCAGCTCTCCCAGGAGCTGTCCCGTCATGATGAGATCCGATCCCGCGTCGGTCGTGAGGCTGTCGATGGCGCAGATGTCCCTGAGTTCGAAGATGCCTGTCATGGAGCCGAACAGGAACGCGGTCTCATGGTCGAGCCCGGTCGAGAGGTATGCTCCCTTTCTGTCCTTTACGCTGTTCGAGCATCTGACGGTGCAGCCGGGGATGCAGCTCATGGAGCAGAAACCTCCGGATGAGAGGATCTTTTCCCGCCACGCGGCTTTTTCCCGCATCTCCCCGCCGGCGGAAAGCTCCGGGCTGAGCTCCCTCCAGGGTGAGCTGAACCAGTCCTCGGGAAGGGGACCGTAGAGGGGCAGGAGACGGCCTGTGAGGCTGTCCGAGCCAAGGGCGGAATTGACGGTGTCGGAGAGGAGATCGAACCTTTCCTTATGCCGCCCTGAGAAGGATATCCTGAAGGGGCGGGGGGAATGCTCCGTGACCACCGCCGTAAGATTCCTCTCCGAAAAGGCCCTGCCCATGCCTCCCGGCGAGGCCTGCCTCGGGGGAAGGGCGGGATCGGGATCCGTGCATACGACACAGGAGATGGCCCCGCAGCTTTCGGCTGAGGGACCGCAGCAGAGGACCGATGAGCGCTCCCCGTAAAGCTCCCTGAGCTTTCTTACGGTCGACAGCGTCCCCCTGCCCTCGAGAGCTGACGCGTCGGTGAGGGAGGCTTTGCCGTCGGATGAGATATGAAGACACACCGGGACTTCAGATGCGCCCTCCAGAGAGATGAGCTTTACTTCGTGGTCCGTGAGCCTTGAAGCGCAGTCGCCTCCGAAGACGCTGACGTACACTTCTCCCGACGGGTCTGCCCACCCCATGGCGGCTATGGAAGCTCCCGCGAGCCTCGTGCCGGTGAAAAGCCCCGTCGCGATGACCAGGGGGGAGAACTTCCCTCCTGTCTCCTTCAGGCGTTTCGCCAGGTATTCCGTGACGAGACCGGCTCCGCCGGGACAGGCGAAGTCCTTCAGGGAAAAGACCTCTTCCGTTACCGTTCCCTTATCCAGTTTGGCCCTGAGTATCCTCATAGCTCTTCCTCCTGTCCCGATTATATGGTCCGAGCCTCTTTTTGTCAACCGTGCCCTTCCCGCCCTGAGCGCGTTTTCCCTTGCGGAAGGGGCCGCCCATGGTATAATGGGACCGGAGAACGGAGGGGCCTATGAAAAGACTTACGGTGAGCGATCCCGCTTCCTGCACCGCCTGCTATTCCTGCGAGGTGGCCTGCAGCGAGACCTACCATAAAAGATATGACAGGGATCTTTCATGCATAAGGATCACCGGATACGGCGGGAAGATAAACGTGAACGTCTGCAGCCAGTGCGGAGCGTGCATCGAAGTGTGCCCCCTCGGGGCTCTGTCAAGAAGAAAGAACGGAGTGGTGGCGGTGGACTCAAAGCTCTGCGACGGCTGCATGGCCTGCGCGGACGTATGCCCGAATGACGTCGTCTGCCGCCTGTACGGCACCTGCGGTGTGGGCAAGTGCACCGCCTGCGGGAAATGCGCCGCAGCATGCCCCGTTCAGATACTCACGGTCACGGAGGAATGAGCCATGCTTGAACTGATGGTGCTCGCATGCCTGATGTCCGGGCCATGCCACGGCTACGAACTGAAAAAGCGTCTTTCGGGACTGAGTCCCAACAACAATGAGATATATCCCCTCCTGAGGA
>CADBPP010000141.1 GCA_902796565.1 uncultured Eubacteriales bacterium
GTCCCTTCAGCGGGGTTCTGAAGATAGACCATATCCTTTTCATATTTGTCGTTGAATTCGTAAATGGTCTCCTTGATGACGAAATTCTGTTTCTTCAGGATGGTCCTCGCCTCATCCTCATAGTATCCTATGACGCTGGGCACCTCCACGACCTTCGGGCCGGTGCTGACGTATACTTCGATCTCGGTGCGGGCCTCGATCTCGGTGCCGGCCACCGCCGACTGTTCGCATATGAGCCCCTCCTTGACGGTGGAACTGTTAACATATTTCGTGACTGTTATCTTGAGCTTGTTCTCCTGAGCAAGGCTCTCAGCCTCCTCAACGGTATGTCCCACAAAATCCGGGACCTTCACCATCTTCGGAGGCATCAGGAGGAACACCAGCGCCGCCACCACCAGCAGAGCGAATACTATTCCTGCGATGGTCGCCTTCTTCCTGTTGTCAGGCTTTTTGCCCGTATTCCTGCTGCCCGTCTTGTGGATGGCAGAAGTGTTCTTTTTGGCCTTCTGCCTTGCGGCCTGCTCTTTCGGATCCAGCTTGTATGTCGGGTCGATCTCGCAGTTTATGTCGCTCTTGAGTTTTTTAAGAGCGTCCAGCAGCGCCCTTGCGTTCTGATAACGGTCCTTGGGATCCTTCCTGGTAAGGTTCAGCACCACCTGCGCCACGCCCTCGGGGATCCTCTTGTTCACCGTACGGGGCGAAGGAACAGTGTTCTGGACATGCATCAGCGCCACCGCCACCGGGGAATCCCCGTCATAGGGCAGCTCTCCCGTGAGCATCTCGTACATCATGATGCCGAGGGAATACAGGTCGCTGCGTTCATCCAGGAATCCTCCCTTTGCCTGCTCGGGGGACACATAATGCACGCTGCCGAGACCGTCGTCCTCCGCGGCCATCGTGGATGATGTCGCCGCCACTGCGATTCCGAAGTCCGCCACCTTCGGCATGTGGGTGGGCGTCATAAGGATGTTGTGGGGCTTGATGTCACGGTGGATGATGTTGTTCGCGTGAGCGTGGTTCAGTCCCAGTGTGATGGAATAGATCAGATCCACTGTCTCCTGGGCGGAGAGCACTCCCTTTTCATCCAGGTAGTCGTTGAGGGAAGGCCCGCTCATCAGTTCCATGACGATATAATGCAGGTCCTTCTCACTGCCCACATCGTACACGTTCACTATGTTCGGATGGGCCAGCTTCGCCGCTGCCTGAGCCTCTTTCATGAACTTTTTCACGAACTGCTCATTGTCGGCGTAGTCCTCCTTGAGGACCTTGACCGCTACGTAACGGTCGAGCCTGATGTCCTGGGCCTTGTAGACCTTGGCCATGCCTCCCGTGCCCACCAGCTTTATTATCTTGTATTTACCGTCTATTATCTTTCCTGTGATATCCATATCGCTATGCCTCAAATATTATCGCAGAAATATTGTCCGTTCCGCCCCGCCTGTTGGCCTGCTCTATGAGCTCCACCACGCATCGCTTCACGTTCGGATTGCTTCTGATTATGCCGTACAGTTCCTCATCGGTGAAGTTGTCGCTGAGTCCGTCGCTGCATATCAGTATCTTCTCGCCCCTCCGGATGGTGAACGCATACATGTCTATGTCCACGTCCTCCTCGGTGCCCACCGCCGAGAGGATCACGTGGCGGCTGGGATGCACCCTCGCCTCCTCCGGAGTGATCTGGTTGTTGTCCACCATGAACTGTACCAGGGACTGGTCCCGGGTGATCTGGTGGATCCCCTCTTCTCCAACGATGTATGCCCGGCTGTCGCCCACCTGGCACACCCGACCGAACTTCCCGTTGGTCATGCAAAGGGTAAGGGTCGTCCCCATCCCCTCATAATCGGCCTGTGACCGGGACAGTTCGTATATTCTTTTATTGATCTGTCTGATGACGCCCTTCAGATACTCCGGATCCTGATAGCATTTTCGCTTGTCCGCCTTTCTGAAGAACCTTATCAGCTCCTCCGTCAGAGTCCTGCTGGCCACGTCTCCGGCCTTGTGGCCTCCCATTCCGTCGGCCACTCCTATGAAATAATTGCCCTTCATGTCCCGCAGGTTTATGACAGAATCCTGATTCTCCTTACGTACCATTCCCGTGTGGGTCAGAGACACGCTTTTCATTTCAAATCCTGCCTGTCCTTTACATATGTGCTCTTCAGCTGACCGCAGGCAGCGTTTATGCTGCTGCCGAGGCGCCGCCTCAGAGTATGGTCTATCCCGTACTTCGTGAGCATGGCGGAAAACCTGTCCGCCGCCGTCCGCGAATTAAGGGCCCTGTATCCTTCCTTTTTGTTGTAGTCTATCAGATTTACCTCGCTGTCCGTCCCCCTCATGAGGTCTTTGAGGGCGCGGGCGCACTGCTCTGTGTCGTTCAGTCCCTCCACCACGCAGTATTCGAGGGTGATCCTTCGGCCCGAAGCCTGCCTGAAGCGCATACACGCGCTGAAGGCATCCTCCAGATGGTACTTTTTCTCCACCGGCATCAGCTGGACCCGGATATCCCCCACTGCGCAGTGCAGTGAAAGCGACAGGTTCACGAAGAGAGCGTCCTCTCTCATCCGGTCTATCCCCGGGACGATGCCGCAGGTGGACAGGGTGATGTGCCTGATGCCTATGTTCAGGGTATCCTTCCTCATAATATACAGAAGGAACTCCTTCACGTTTTCGTAATTGTTGAGAGGCTCCCCGCTGCCCATCAGGACTATGTTGCTCACCGCGAGACCTGTGATCCGGGATGCAAGTATGAGCTGTGAGAGCATCTCCGACGATGTGAGGTTCCTTATGAGTCCCCCGACGGTGGATGAACAGAAGCTGCAGCCCATAGCGCATCCCGCCTGGGTGGAAACGCATACCGTCAGCTTTCCGTCATAGATGAGGCCGACGCTCTCTATGATTATATCGTCCGCTGTGCGCATGAGGAACTTGGTGGTGTCCGTATCCTCCTCGCGCATCTCGTATTCCCGGCTCAGAGAGAGCTCCGTATACTTTTCCGCCAGAACCTCCCTGAGATCCTTCGGGAGGTTAGTCATTTCCGAAAACAGCGCTCCCTTAAGGAGCCACTGCCTTATCTGCTTTGCCCTGAAAGGGCTCTGGCCCAGTTCTGCAATGACAGCGATCAGCTCTTCATCGCTCAGGCTGACAAGAGCCTTTCTTTCTTCTGCCATGACTACTTCTCCTTTTCCAGCACCGCGATGAAGAAGCCGTCGGAATCATCCTTCCCCGGCATAAGGGAAAGCATTCCGTCCGATGTCTCCGGATGGGAGGCGGGCAGTTCGAAGGGCAGCTTTATCTCCTTCGGTCTCATGTCCGGATTCTCCCTGAGGATCCTTTCCACCGCTCTTTCATTCTCTCCCTCATTTATGGTGCATGTGGAATATATCATCACTCCCGCGGGCTTTACGTATCCCGCGGCGTTGGCAGTTATCTTCTCCTGAAGAGATATTATCTCATTTATCTTTTCCGCGGTCATGGAGAACAGAATCTCTGGCTTGCGGCGTATCACCCCCAGACCGCTGCAGGGCACGTCGCAGATGACTCTGTCGAACCTGCCTTCAAAGTCCGCGTTCTTCTCCGTGGCGTCGCTCCTGCGGGTATGCAGGTTACGGTAACCCAGCTGCCGTGCGGACTGGTATACCAGTTCCAGCTTCTTTTTGCTGATGTCGCATGACAGGACAGGGGAATCCTCCGTAAGTATGGAAGCGTTGAAGCTCTTGGCTCCCGGGGCGCTGCATATGTCCAGAGTCTCCATCCCCCGGCCGAAGCCGGCGCACCAACCGCTCAGGGCTCCGGATATGTCCTGGGCAAAGAACAGTCCTTCCCGGTACGCCGGGGAGGAGAACACGTTCGTCCCTCCCGTGATCCTGATCACTCCGGGCACCCAGGTCTTTTCGCTTCCGATGCCTTCCGCTGAGAGCCTTTCCGCGAGATCTTCCGCGCTGACGCGCAGGGTATTGACCCTCACTGTCAGGGGAGGCGCCTCTTCACTGGCCCTGGCGTATTCCAGAAGCTCATTTTCGCTCTTCTGCTCCTTCAGGAGCTTTATGATATCCTCACCGAAGCCGTACTCGTAATGCATCAGGGAGAAGAAATCCTTCTCTTCCGCCATCAGGTCTCCCTTGGCCCTCTGGGCGCTTCTGAGCAGGGCGTTTGTGTAGCCCGTGACGGAGGAGCCGATGTAAAACTTGCTCATGCTCACCGCGTCGTTTATCAGCGCGTAATCCGGTATCTTCTTCAGATAGAACAGCTGGTAGAGGCTCATCATCAGGATGACCTTCTCCCTGGGATCTATGTTCTCATATTTTACCTTGGAGATGCCCCTTATGATCTTTTCCAGGCGGTTCTTCTTTTTCAGTGTCCCGTATACGATATTCGTGCACAGAGCTCTGTCCGCGGGATCCTTCAGGGAGGAATTGAGATGGCTGTTCAGCGATATGTTGGAGAACGCCCCGTTCTCCGTCACGTCGTAAAGGACCTTGTAAGCGCATATCCTGGCAGGTGCTATGTTTGTCTTCATTATGAAACCGTCTACTTTATAAATTCATTCAGGACCGATGTGTCGGGTACGTAACGGGCGTCCATCCTGGCGTAACCGTCGATTATATCCCGGATCCGCTTGATGCCCATCCTGTAGGCCGCGCCCCTGGTCCCCTTCGGGAGGATCCTGTCCAGATGCTCCCCGTACAGGCAGTATTCGTAGGCGCAGGAGGAATTGAACCACATGTCACAGTCCCCCGCGAAGGGATAGATGTTCTTGCGGCTGCCCATCTCCACCTCGATCCACATCTGCAGCGTACGTACGTAATCCGCCCCGCGGTGATAGTAATCCCTGATCATTCTCCTGAGCAGCCGGGTGTTGGAGGAATTGATCCCGTTCAGGGAATAGCTGCTGATGGCGCTGACGAAGATCTTCACCGCGTCATCCTTTGCCCCGGGCGCCAGCTTCGGGTTGAGGGCATGGATCCCTTCCACCAGGATTATCTCGTCCTCCCGGCGCTGCACGCTCCTGAAGTTGTCGATCTTTTCCCTTTTCACGAAATCGAAGCCCGGCAGGGACACTTCCTCTCCCCTGAGGATGGCTTCTATGTCAGAAGAGAGCCTTAGATAATCCAGGGACTCGAAAGCTTCGAAGTCGGGCTTGCCTTCCATGTTCAGGGGCATATCCTCCGCGGCAAGATAGTAATCGTCCATGTTGACTGTTATTATCCTCTTGCCCCTCATGGCCAGCTCCCTCTCGAGCCGGTGGGCGAAGGTGGTCTTCCCCGATGAGGAGGGGCCGCTGATGAGCACCAGGGACTTGTCCGATTCCGCTGTCCTGGATGCTATCATCTCTATCTTGCGCTGCTGTCTTTTCTCGCACAGCTCCACCAGCCCCTTCGGGTCCGTCCGGGCCATGGTGTTCATGGCGTCGCGACCCAGAAGCCCGCATGCTTCCAGGAACTGCCGGTATTCATCTATCATTATCTTTTCAAGATCCGCGTAAATCATGACTGAACATCCTTTTTCAGGGTATAAACGCCTGTTTACATTATAATAGCAAGCCGCCTTTTTTTAAAGCGTTTTGTTTCCCGCGCCGGGTGTTTTAAAAAATAATGCGCCAAAACATTGATTAAGCGGAAAAAAAGTATATAATATATGTGCAGTCGGGGTGTGGCTCAGTTTGGTAGAGTACCTGAATGGGGTTCAGGGGGCCGGAGGTTCAAATCCTCTCACTCCGACCATTTTTATTGGTCAGAAGAGCTTTCGGGCTCTTTTTTTTATGCTCCTGTCAAAGGGATCCTGCACTATCTAAAAAAAATACAGCATAAATATTGACTTGTTAGCTATGAGTAACTATAATCTGAATATAGTTAGTTAACGCTAACCAACGACCTGCACCGCATTTTCCACGGGGCAGAAACGGAGGTGATTGTATGATCCCACTGGCATACGCTGCACCCGGAGAATCCGGGGTCGTCAGGAAAATAGGAGGTCCTCCCGCTCTGAGACAGCATCTTGAAGATCTGGGGTTCGTTGTCGGAGGAGATGTGACGGTCGTGAATTCCCTTAACGGGAACATCATCGTCAACATAAGGGAATCCAGGATCGCCATCAGTGAGGAGATGGCGCGCAAGATAATGATCTGAAACGCCGCCTGCCGCAATTATCACATTTTTCAAAAGGAGAGAGGTTTTATGGTTACATTGAGAGACTGTGCTCCCGGATCCCGTGTAAAGGTCCTAAGGATCAGCGGGGAAGGAGCGGTCAAGAGACGCATCATGGACATGGGCATCACAAAGGGTATCGACATCAGCGTGCGCAAGCTCGCGCCCCTGGGAGACCCCGTAGAGATCACCGTCAGGGGATATGAGCTATCCCTTAGGAAGGAAGACGCGGATATCATCGAAGTCGAGATCATCCCGGAGACAGAGAAGAAATAGTCCCTTATTTTTTTACCCATTGGGTTACCTATAGCTTACTAAACAGAAGAGGAGACCATTCATATGAGAATCGCTTTGGCGGGCAACCCGAACAGCGGAAAAACGACGCTGTTCAATGCCCTGACAGGCTCCAACCAGTTCGTCGGCAACTGGCCGGGAGTCACCGTTGAAAAGAAGGAAGGAAAGCTGAAGGGTCACGACGACGTGATCATAACGGACCTTCCCGGCATCTATTCACTTTCCCCCTACACACTGGAGGAAGTGGTCGCGAGAAATTATCTTATCGAGGAGAGGCCCGACGTCATACTCAATATCGTCGACGGTACGAACCTTGAAAGGAACCTTTATCTCACCACCCAGCTCACAGAGCTGGGCATCCCCGTGGTCATCGCCATCAACATGATGGACGTCGTCCGCAAGAACGGCGACAGGATCGACACGAAGGAGCTCTCGGCTCAGCTGGGATGCAGGATCGTTGAGATCAGCGCTCTGAAGAATGACGGCGTACGTGAGGCCGCTCAGGCTGCCATCGACGCGGCCAAGGGCCCCGTGACGGTCCCGAAGCACAAGTTCTCCGGCCCGGTAGAGCATACCCTCGCGCACATCGAGGAAGCGTGCCTCCATTCGATGCCGGACGAAAGACAGCGCTGGTACGCTGTAAAGATCTTCGAGAGGGACGAAAAGGTCCTGGAGATGCTGAAGCTTCCCGCTGATGTGCTCAGCCATATCGAAGAAGACATCTGTGCCGTCGAAAAGGAGATGGACGATGACGCGGAATCCATCATCACAAACGAGAGATACATCTGCATAGGAGACATCATCCGTACCTGTTACCGCAAGAAGAACGCCGGAGGTCTCACCGTCTCCGACAAGATCGACCGTGTTATCACGAACCGCTGGCTCGGCCTTCCCATCTTCGCTGTGATAATGTTCCTGGTATACTGGCTGGCTATGGTGGCAGTCGGCGCATCCGCCACAGACTGGGCCAATGACGGACTCTTCGGAGACGGTTTCCATCTCTTCGGGATCGGAACGGCTCAGTATGAGGAGGTGGCCGAAAGCTACGGCGACGCTTCGCTGATCATCGACGGATATGATGCATACATCGAGGAACACGGGACCGCCCCGACGGGGGATTTCGAATACGCCGTTGAGGATGAGGAAACGCTGGCCGTGGAATATATGACAGCCACCCAGCAGGACTATCAGGACGCACTGAAGACAGTCGCCGAGATAGGCGACGAGCCCGATCCCGCAGATTACGGAGTCTGGGTGCCCGGAGTTCCCGTCCTGGTGGAAAATCTTCTCAATGCCATAGGTGTTTCGGAAGACGGGGCCGGCGCGGTCATAAGGGGTGTCATCCTTGACGGTATCGTAGCGGGCGTCGGAGCTGTACTGGGCTTCGTTCCCCAGATGCTGGTGCTCTTCTTCATGCTGGCGTTCCTGGAAGCCTGCGGCTACATGGCCCGTATCGCTTTCGTCCTTGACAGGATCTTCCGGAAGTTCGGCCTTTCCGGAAAGAGCTTCATCCCGATGCTGATCGGCACCGGATGCGGCATCCCCGGCATCATGGCCTCCCGTACGATCGAGAACGAGAGGGACCGCAGGATGACCATCATGACCACGACCTTCATCCCCTGCGGCGCAAAGGTGCCCTTCATCGCGATGATAGCCGGGGCGATCTTCAACGGATCCAGCTGGGTCGCCACCAGCGCGTATTTCATCGGCATGGCCGCCATCATAATCTCCGGTATCATGCTGAAGAAGACAAAGATGTTCGCAGGAAACCCCGCTCCCTTCGTCATGGAGCTGCCGGCATACCACTGGCCTACTCTCGGAAACGTCCTTCGTTCCATGTGGGAGCGCGGATGGAGCTTCATCAAGAAGGCAGGCACGATCATCCTTCTTTCCACCATCTTAGTATGGTTCACAAGCTTCTTCGGATTCACCGAGGACGGATTCAGGATGCTTGAAGAGGAAGAACTCTCCATGTCCATTTTGGCAGTCATAGGAAACGGCATCGCCTGGATCTTCGCTCCTCTCGGATGGGGCAACTGGCAGGCCGCCGTGGCCTCCATCACGGGCCTTGTGGCGAAGGAGAACATCGTCGGTACCATGGGTATCCTTTACAACAGCGCCGAGGGCGTTTACCAGACCCTGGCGAATACCTTCACTCCGGTGAGCGGATATTCTTTCCTGGTGTTCAACCTGCTCTGCGCTCCCTGCTTCGCTGCCATCGGCGCCATAAGGAGGGAAATGAACAACGCCAAATGGACATGGTTCGCTATCGGATACCAGTGCGGTTTCGCTTATGTGGTCTCCCTGATGATAAATCAGTTTGGAAACCTCTTCACCGGAAATGTGAACGTCCTGGGACTCATTGCCGCCTGTGCAGTACTCATCGTTATGCTCTGGCAGCTGTTCAAGCCCTATAAGGAAGCAACGACCCTGGATACCGATGTTAAGGTATCCTGAATACAGAAAGCGAGGATCTGAAAATGGCACAGTGGCTTATCGCCAACATCGGCAACATCATCGTCGCCTCGGTGCTTCTGTTATCGGTGATACTGATAATCGGAAAGCTCCGCAGAGACAAAAAGACCGGAGGGTGCTCATCCGGCTGCAGCTGCGGCTGTGAAGGATGCGGGATGTGCGCCGCAGGCAGGCCAAAGAACTGACCTGCCTGCGATCCCGACGGCCCGCTCTTCGGCTGTATCATCCTGTCCCCTCATTTCCCTTAACGTATGCCATTCGGGACAGGACGGTACAGACCACAGCCTCTTTTCAGATATAAAGACCGCCGCTGCCGGGAAATCCGGCGCGGCGGTCTTTTTGTCTGTTTGCTTCAGTATTACCAGTTGAGTCCGTATTCCTCGCGGATCTTCTTTGCCATAGGAGTCTGTGTGCCGTACTCGTACTCTTCGAGTTCCTTGACCAGCTCGGGATTCGTGTTGTCCTGTCTGGGAAGGGGCACGTCCTGCTCATGGCAGAGGATGCTCTGGACCTTCTTGATGTCCACGTTGTGAGTGGTTGTCCCGCTCATCGCTGCTACGGCGGCGGCTACACCGGCTGCCTGGCCCGTTCCTACGCACTGAGGAATAAGGTTGAGGGCGTCGATGGCCTTGTCGTCAGCGGACAGATGTCTGCCGGGGCACAGAAGGTTCTCTACATTCTTGGGAAGGATCGCTCTGTAGGGGATCTCGATGGGCACACCGTCATTGTGATGACCGATGCAGCTGTGCCATGCGATGACGTCGTCATGCTGGTTCGCGCAGGCGAAGTCGAGTCTCGTCATGACATATTCTCCGTCCAGTCTTCTGGAGCAGCGGGCTCCCAGCTGGGGCGCTATATCGTACAGGAAGGCATTTCTGAAGAATATCGGCAGATAGTTCTGGCAGAAACGGATGATCCTTCTGATGGAGGTACGAACGATCAGCTCGGTCTTGGTGACGTCCTCCACCTTGCCGCAGTTGTAGCCTGCGAGCCAGTTGTTGAACCATACTACATCGTTGCGCTCTGTGGGAAGGATGGAAGTGCTGTAGCCGGCAACCTTGACCAGTTCCTGCTTGAAGCTGGTCAGCTCATCCGGATGCTCGCGGCCCCATCTTGCATAACCTTCGAAGTCGCATCCGCCCATTCTCCAGACGAGAGCGGTCTTATCTGCTCTGGAGGAAGCGTCTCTTGCCTCGAATGTGGGGGCTCCGGTCTGAACGAAGAGATCTCCGTCACCGGTGGCGTCCACGACGACCTTTGCCATGATGGCTCTTCTACCTTCCTTGGATTCGCAGATGACTCCCTTGACCACGTTGTTCTCCATGATGGGCTTGGTGCCCCAGCACTGGAACATGGTCTTGATCTTGGGCTCTTCCTGTACCATGAGGTCGAGCTCGATCTTGAGCTGGTTGGGCTCATAGTACGGTGCTCTGACCAGTCTGTCGGAAAGGGCTCCCTTGTACATCGTGCAGCCGTGGATCAGAGACCATCTGTCCAGCTTGATGGCAGATGTATCGCCGATTTCATCCAGTCCCGGGCAGATGTACGCTTCAGGCGCGCTCTTGTCCAGTCTTGAGAACCATTCCTCCTGAAGACCTCTGACCATCGAATACTTTCTCCAGCTGAGGGCCGGGATCATAACGACGTATCCGCCGGTCACGTCTCCGCCGAAGAAGTCGTACCTTTCAAGTACGATGACTTTGTTGGCGCCGGCTCTTGCCGCTGCGATGGCTGCACTGTGTCCTGCGGCACCTCCGCCCACCACCAGCACGTCACAGTCGTCAATGATGGGAAGCTGCTGGGCTTCCTCAAGATAAACTCTGTTTTCCATGTTTAGTTGTTTGATAAACTTTCCTTTCTTTTTATTTTTGCAGTTTTCAGAATCTTTTTTTCAGTAATACGATTTCAGTTCCTATTTAACAACGTAACCTTTTCCTCTTTTTGAGACACCCGCGGCATTGCCTTCGTCGGTGTCGATGTGGGATACCGTCTTCGCCATCGGACTTCCGGAAAGCCTTACGATGGTATCATCGAAGATCAGTGTTCTCTGGTCGCTCTCCACCTTCATCATGACGGAGTCCCCGTCTTTGACTCCCAGCTCCTCGGCCAGAAGCGGATTCATGTGGATGTGACGCTTGGCCACGATCACGCCCTTGTCAAGGACCACTTCTCCGACGGTGCCCACGATCTTGATGCCCGGTGTGCCCTCGATGTCTCCCGACATCCTGATGGGGACATCCATTCCGATGGTCCTCGCGTCGGTCAGAGACAGCTCGAACTGGTTGAAGTTGCGGCACGGTCCCATGATGGCCACATTGGTGAAAGTATGTTTCGGGCCGACCACGGTGGCCCTGGTGGTGGACAGATACTGTCCCTTTGTGGGCTGGGCCGGTTCGATCTTATGGCCCTCACCGAAAAGAATATCCACGGTCTCCTGTGTAAGATGCAGATGCCTGGCCGATACGGCCACATCAAACACCTTTTCCACATCACTCATTGCAGTTTTCCTCCTTGTATTATTTCTTTATAGATTTTCAAACAGTTTGTGTTCCACTCGGGTCTCGGCGTAGTCGTTGACCTTCTCGTCACCGTTGAGGACCCTGGTGATGCCTCCAGCGAGGGCTTCCAGCTCCATGGTTCCGGGATAAACCAGAACAGGGGCTATGAATCCCAGACGTTCCTTCATCCATCCCGTGAACATCTTTGAGTTGGCAACGCCTCCCGTGAGAAGTATCGCGTCTACCTTTCCGTTTACCAGCGTGGCCAGAGCTCCTATGTCCTTGGAGAGCTGGTAGGCCATTGCCTGGTATGCCAGAAGGGCTTTCTTGTCCCCTTCGGCTATGCGTCTTTCCACTTCTATGCAGTCTCCGGTTCCGAGATGGCCGTTGAGGCCCACGTCCTTTCTCAGGACCCTGTTTATCTCATCCTTGTCTCCTGAGGAGAGCACCTTAGTCAGCACCGCGTCCGGCACCCTTCCCGCCCTTATGGGGGAGAAGCCGCCTTCCTCCGCGGAATATGCGTCTATTATGACTCCGTCCTTTATGCACATGGACCCCGTGCCGCCTCCTATATGGGAGAGAAGGAAGGTGCTGTTATAGAAGTCCAGCCCCAGATCCTTCGCCGCCTTCTGGGCGGTGGCCCTGCCGTTGAGAGTATGGGAATGGGCGAGCCTTCTGTAGTCCTTTATACCCGTTACCCTGGCGATCTCCAGGATCTCA
>CADBPP010000142.1 GCA_902796565.1 uncultured Eubacteriales bacterium
AGCCTGCACCATCCGGGGTAGCCGAAGTCATCCCCGGGGACCAGAAGTATCTCATGACTCTTGGCTCTTTCACAGAACGCGATGGAATCCTTTTCAAGGGTCTTGATGAACAGATAGAACGCTCCGTCAGGCGAGGCCGTAGTGTATCCTATCTCGTTCAGGGCGTCGTATATGAGCTTCCTGTTGGTGTCATAGACCGATATGTCGCTGGCCATGCCGTCGCACTCCGCCACGAGATACTGGAAGATGCTGGGGGCGCAGATGTAGCCGAGGGCTCTTCCGGCTCCGCAGACGGCAAAGAACAGATCCGAGTCATCCTTCGCCCTGGGAGATACCATGATGTATCCGATGCGTTCTCCGGGAAGGGACAGGGACTTGCTGTAGGAGTAGCATATTATGGTGTTGTCATAGAAGCAGGGGATATACGGTACGCTGACGCCGCCGTAGACCAGCTCCCTGTAGGGCTCGTCCGATATGATGTAAATATCGGATGAGTACTCCTTCTGTTTTCTCGTGAGGAGCTCTGACAGCTCTCTGATGTCATCTTCGGAAAGCACGACTCCGGAAGGATTGTTGGGTGAGTTGATGATGATGGCCTTCGTCTTTTCCGTGACGGCTTCCTCGAGCTTCTTGAAGTCAAGGGCAAAGCTTCCTTCCGTACAATCCACGACCACGCATTTGGCTCCAGCGTCTTCCGCGAAGACCGTGTATTCTGCGAAATAGGGCGCGAGAAGGATCACTTCGTCTCCCGGCAGGATTATGGCGTTCAGCGAAATGCGCAGCGACGAGGCGGCGCCGCAGGTCATGTAGATGTGGTTCGCGTCCGTGGTGAATCCGAAGCGCTTCTGGATATTTGACGCGATGGCGCTTCTGACCGCCGTGTCGCCGGCGTTGGATGTATAGCCGTGCAGGGCGACGGAATCCTTTTCGGTCAGCATCCTTATCAGCGTTTCATTCACCTTCGCGGGAGAAGGGACGCTGGGATTTCCGATGGAAAAGTCATAGACGTTCTCATCCCCTATCTCCGCTCTTCTTTTCTTGCCGTATTCGAAGAGCGCCCTTATCGAATTGCTCTTTTTCCCGAGCATCATCATTTTCTCTGAGATCATTTTACCTAATACCTTTCGAAATGTTATCCTTTTTGTTCCGTGCCGTCACTTCGTCTGTCAGCGGGTCATGTTTTCATCCCTCACGGATGGACCCGAAGAAAGACCGTCCCGTGAAACTCACCGCATTCCATGCTTCATCCGGGATAAGGATATAATACAGTATTGCCGGCATAATTACAAGACACATCGGTGCCGGAACTTTGCCGAAAAAAGATTTCGACGGGGAAAAGAACACCGTTTCCTCTTCGTCCGGAGCTGTCCGGAGGCGCTTCTACGCTCCCGAGCGCTTAAACTTTCTTTCTGTTAAAGGCTACTGTATTGAAAAGTTGTTCCGAAACTGATATAATCAATTAGATTAACCTAGGGAGAGTTTTTTCTCATGAACAAAGTTACATTCGATTATTCCCTTCTGAACGTAAGCAATCAGGATTTTTCCATGTTTGAACAGCCGGTCCAGATCGCTCACGAGCAGCTTCACAACGGCGCATTGAAGTTCACGGACTGGGTGGACTATCCGATGAACGTACCTGCGGACCTCGTCAGGGACATACGGGAGACGGCGGATGAGATAGCGTCAAAGTGCACCGCGGTCGTGGTCATCGGCATAGGAGGAAGCTTCCTCGGAGCCAAAGCCGGCTATGACATGATGATCAACGAATTCAATTCCCCCCAGGGAAGGCCCCGCCTCTACTTCGCTGGCTGCAACATGAGCGCCACATACCACGCCAGGATCATGAAGGCGGTCAAGAACGACGACGTCTGCCTGATAGTGGTATCCAAGAGCGGCACCACCATGGAGACCTCGGCGGCATTCGACCTGTTCCGCTACTTCCTGTTTGAAAAGTACCGCGACGGCTACAAGGAAAGGATCTACACCGTCACGGACGCGAAGAACGGCACCCTCAGACAGGAGAGCGAGGCGATGGGATACAAGGCCTTCGTGCTTCCCGCCGGCATCGGCGGACGCTACAGCGTGCTCACTCCTGCGGGCCTTCTGCCCCTCGCGGTGGCCGGACTGGATATAGCAAAGATAATAGCCGGGGCAAGAAGGGCCTACGAAGTCCTCAGACAGCCCAACGTCAAATACAACGACTGCTACAAATACGCCGTCATAAGGAGACTTCTCTACATAGACGGAAAGAACGTGGAAGTGTTCTCCTACAACGAGCCCCAGATGGAGTATTTCGCCGAATGGCTCAAGCAGCTCTTCGGTGAGAGCGAAGGCAAGGGAAGAAAGGGGCTTTTCCCCGCTTCCGCGATGTTCACCCGTGACCTGCATTCCCTGGGACAGTACCTCCAGGACGGACTGCCGGTGCTCTTTGAGAGCATGATCAGAGTGGAGAACCCCACACTGGACATCACCTTCCGCAGCGGCATGAAGAGCTACAACGAGATGAACCGCATCGTATACGAAGCGGTGGCCCGCGCCCACAGCGAAGCAGGCATGCCGGTGCTTCAGTTCGCGGTGGAGGATCTTTCGGAGGAGAGCTTCGGATATCTGGTCTACTTCTTCGAGAAGGCCTGCGCCATGAGCTGCATCCTGCTGGGAGTCGATCCCTTCGATCAGCCCGGTGTGGAAGTATACAAGAAAAATGTGAGAGAAATGCTCGCGAAACAGTAAAGCCCGGGCAGCCCGAAGAGGCTGCCCTTTTTTTTCAACAATTGATATAAAGTCTTTTTAACTGTTTTATTCTATGATATAATTGCAAAGCTGAAGAGCACGGAGAGGTGTCTGAGTGGTCGAAGGTGTTCGCCTGGAAAGCGGATGTACGTTAATCACGTACCGCGGGTTCGAATCCCGCCCTCTCCGCCAGTTTTTTTAAAAAATGATCCGCCGCGGTGATGCGGCGGATTTTTTTATCGTCTTCCCTATTCGTGCAGCAGCCTTTCCCTGTTCAGGGCCTCGATCTTGCCGTGGATCCTTCCCAGGGCGTACATCAGAAGGCATCCGCAAAGAAGGTTTATCCATCCTATACCGACGCGGTTGACGCTGTTCATCAGTCCGATGAGGATGTTCATCGCTCCAATGACGGCGAGCATCCTTCCGACACGGGTCAGGTTATCGATCCTGGAATCGATGTCCGAGAAAATATCGAAAGGCCCGTATTCATTGGATCTTCTCCAGTAGACCCATCTGAGGACATGTCCGACGTACTCCGCGCCCGACTGCTCCATCAGGGAGATATACGCGGGATCGGTGCCCCTCATCTCGAAGCGTATGGTGTACGTATCCGGCTCGCACCTGACGAAAGTGTAATTGCAGAACCCCACGCTGTCCAGGAGCCAGCCGTTCATGGCCATCTCATTGAGCCATTCCTCTTCCTTTTCCATCTCCCATACCAGGAATATTTTCCATACCTTTCTTCTCTCCATTTATCTGTCCTCCTCATTCATCATGGATATCGCGGCTTCGCCTTCCGAAGCCATCTTGCTGAGACGCCCGACCTCTCTGATCAGGATCTGCCTGCCTTTTTCCGTAAGCACATATTCCTTTTTCCTTCCGGAGCCATCCGCGGGAAGCAGTACGATCCATCCCTTGTCGCACATGGTCCCCAGAGCTCCGTAAAGCGTTCCCGCCGCGAGCCTCACCCTTCCCTCCGACAGGTTCTGGGCGTTCTGCATGATGCCGTAGCCGTGATTGGGCCTTATCAGGGAAAGCAGTATGTAATAGGTGGCTTCCGTCAGCGGAGCGTTATTGTCAGTTCCCATAGTCTTCTCCTGTTTGTATCGTTTGCTGATATATCGTTTGTCTTTATATCGTCTCTCGATATATCGTGCTTCGATTATATCGCCTCCCGATATATTTGTCAAGGGGCTGAATTAAAAAAAGACGCTTTTTTTAAAGCGTCTTTCGGATATGTTCAGAAAATGTTTTCGTACCTGCTGTAGAAGGGCAGCAGCTTTGCATAGAGTTTTGAGAAGACCTCCCTGTACTCCTTTTCATATACCTTAGCGTCCCTTTCATCCGGAAGGAACGTATCCGAAATCCGTACCATCGAGCGGCATGCCGTTTCGTGATCGGGGTATACTCCCATGGCGGTGAACACGGAAACGGCGCAGCCCACTCCGCCAGCTTCCGGAGCGTCTGTGCGGTGTACGGGAAGCCCGAAGATGGAAGCCATGATGGAGCAGATCTCGTCTGAAACGGATCCTCCCCCGCAGATGTATATATCCTTTACGGTGAAACGGCCCTTCTTCTCCAGATGCTCGAGCCCGCTCCTCAGGGCCAGCCC
>CADBPP010000143.1 GCA_902796565.1 uncultured Eubacteriales bacterium
GCATCACTATGATTCAGCCTTTGCCCTCTGGGGCGACTGGATCCTGCGTGCGTGCACCTTCCTGGTCATCAGCTGCCCCTGCGCTGTGGTCATCAGCATCCCCCTGAGCTTCTTTGCCGGCATCGGCGGAGCAAGCAAGCAGGGCATCCTGGTGAAGGGCTCCAATTACCTTGAGACCCTTTCCGAGGTCAAGGTGGTGGCCTTCGACAAGACCGGCACCATCACCAAGGGCAATTTCGAGGTAACGGCGGTACACCATACTCCCATCGATGAAGCGAAGCTTCTGGAGTATGCCGCCCACGCGGAGTGCCATTCGTCCCATCCCATCAGCCTGAGCCTTCAGAAGGCCTACGGCAAGAGGATCGATCAGAGCCGCGTCACCGATGTACAGGAGATCAGCGGACACGGCATCATCGCGAAGGTGGACGGTGATGAGGTCGCCATCGGAAACGACAAGCTCATGACAAAGGTCGGGACCGAAGCCATCGAGTGCCATCATGTCGGCACCATCATACATGTGGCCATCAACGGCGAGTACTGCGGGCACATCGTCATCTTCGACGAGCTCAAGGAGAACTCCAAGGAGGCCATGCAGGCCCTTAAGAGGGTGGGCGTCGAAAAGACGGTCATGCTCACCGGAGACGCGGAGGCTGTGGCCAAAAAGGTGGCGGAAGACGTGGGCATCACGGAATACCATTCCCAGCTGCTTCCCGCCGACAAGGTCACCTGTGTCGAAGAGCTGCTCAAGGAGTGCGGTGACAAGCACCGTCTCGCCTTCGTGGGCGACGGCATCAACGACGCACCCGTTCTTTCCCGCGCCGATATCGGCATCGCCATGGGCGCACTGGGATCGGACGCAGCCATCGAGGCGGCGGACATAGTCCTGATGGACGACGATCCTCTGAAGATCGCGAAGGCCATCAAGATCTCCAGAAAGTGCCTGAGGATCGTTAAGCAGAATATCGCCATAGCGCTGGGCGTAAAGTTCATCTGCCTCATCCTGGCCGCATTCGGCATCGCCAACATGTGGATCGCGATAATCGCGGACGTGGGCGTTATGATCGTTGCCGTTCTGAACGCCATACGCTGCATGGTGGTCGGAAAACTGTAAATAATCACTTACGGGACCTTCGGGTCCCTTTTTTGATGCAGGCCTTTTTTTATTGAAAATGGACCGTGGATATTGTATACTTTCATTAGATAATAACAGAATAATTCAAAATAATAAAAGGAGATGAAAGTATGGGAATGATGAGATTCGGTTACCGTTCCGACTATCTTCAGTCCACGGACGTGACCATTTGTTTTCCTTCGGGCAAGCTGACCACCAGGGAGCCGGCTCCCGCTCCTGCGGCGCCCGTACAGACCGATCCATCCCAGAAGGGCGGAGCGGTAAGGCCTCCCGATCCGCCGAAGTTCCAATATAAGGACGGGATGAAGCTGCAGGTCATATGGTTCCTGCACGGAGGAGGCGACGACGATACCACCATGTACCGCATGACCAGCCTCGAGAGATACGCCGAGGAGAACTGCGTGGTCCTCGTGTCCCCCCAGTGCGGCAATTCATATTTCAACAATTCCGTCACCGGAGCCAGATGGGCCGATCATTTCATAAAGGAGCTTCGCCCCATGATCTCCGCTATACTGCCCATTTCGGACAGGAGGGAGGACAACTTCATCATGGGCTTTGCCATGGGAGGCAACGCCGCCCTGGGCCTCGCGATGATGTTCCCCGAGGTGTTCGACGCTGTGGTGGACCTCTCCGGAGGCATAGGACTCACCATGGACAGGGATGAGTATATAGCGCAGCTTTCCTGGATGGGCGGGAAGATGAAGTACACCTTCAGGGATGAAGACAGCTTTATCGGAAGCGACCACGACCTGTATTACCTGGCGGAAAGAAACATAAAGGAGGGCCGCCCCCTTCCGAAGGTCTACATCGGAGTGGGTGAGAACGACTTTATCCAGTACAGGGTAAAAAGGGACGCGGAGCTCTTCAGGGAGCTCGGGTATGACACCTATTATGAGGAAGGAAAGGATCTCGCCCACGAGTGGGATTTCTGGGATCTTTACTTCGCAAAGGCTCTGTACGAATGGCTGCCCCTTAAGAGAGCGCCCATCTACGCGGAGTGAACGCTCCTCCGGGGAAAGGCCCCGGAGAGGTATCATCAAAAGAAAAATGGAGGAATAAATGACGATCAAGAATTTCAAAAAAATGACCCGTGCCGAGCTCATGGAGAAGTACTCCCTCACGGAGGACGACAAATATCTTCTTGACGAGCTGGAGGCCGTGGAAGAGGAAGTAAGCCAGATCATCGCGAAGGAGGGAGAAAAGTAATGGATCTTAAAGAATACAGAACAGGTTTGTACCATGCCCTCTGGACGAGACAGATACCGGACAGAGTGCCCATAGCGCAGGGAGTCGACATCGTTTACGCTCTGCAGTACGGCGGATATTCTCTTCTCAGGGATCAGTACTCCGCAGAAAAGTGCTACGAAGCGGTGGACAACATCACCGCCCTTATCGATTCCGACGTGGCCCCCGTGGGCTTCTCCGCCAACGGTGTGCCGGCGATCATTTCCGGAAGCAAGATCAACGTCATGGGGAAGGACGGCTTCTGGCAGCATCCGAACTACGCTCCCATGAAGGATACCGAGTATCCGGAGTTCATCAACAATTTCGCTGAGTTCAACAATCTGGTGGACATGAGACTAAACTCCGCGTACGAAAACGCGAAGGACGAGGAGGAGCTGGCGATAACGAAGCTCCGCGTACAGGTAGCGACACAGCGCCACTTCAAGAAGACCGCTTCCATCGCGGCAAGGATCAACGAGAAGTACCAGTTCGCCACGCATGAGCGTTCACTGGGCACCACACTGTCGCCCTTTGACAACCTTTCGAACCGCTACCGTTCCTTCACCGGAGCCCTTAATGACCTCAGAAGAAGGCCCGAAGAGGTGCTGGCGGCGGTAAGGCTCATCTGCGACAACAACCTCAGGAGGCTGGATACCATGCCCGAGCCCCAGGAAGGACAGAGGATCTTCATGCCGCTGCATCTGGCGACCTTCATGAAGGAATCCGACTTCAAGAAGTTCTGGTGGCCCTTCTTCAAGGAGTTCGTGGACAAGGCCGCTTCCCAGAACAGAAGGCTCTTCATCTTCTGTGAGGACAGATGGGACCGCTACATGGATTATCTTGAGGAAGTACCGGAAGACGCCCACATCATGTTCGAGTACACGGATCCCCGCCTCGCGAAGGAAAGGCTCGGAAAGAACCATGTGCTCAGCGGATTCTTCTCGGTGGATATCCTGAAGAACGCCACGAAGGAAAAGTGCGCGGACGAGGTCAAAAAGCTCCTCGACATCGTTGCCCCCGGCGGAGGATACATCTTCAAGTCCGACAAGGGCCCGCTTATCCTGGGCGACGCGAAGCTCGAGAACATCCAGACAGCCATTGCGACTGTAAAGGAGTACGGAAAGTACTGATAACCATCCGGGCATCCCTGCGGATGCCCGGTACCGATCAAAAGGAGGACATAATGAGAATACTGATACTGGGCGGTTTCCTAGGTTCTGGCAAGACCAGCGTACTGATGGATATCGCGAAATACTTTGTCGGGGACGACGCGTCCAACGCGTCCAAGGTAGTCATCATTGAAAACGAGATAGGGGAGGTCGGCGTGGACGACAAGCTGCTGGGAGGCAGCGGCCTGACGGTGCAGAACATGTTCGCGGGCTGCATCTGCTGTTCGCTGGCAGGGGATATAGTCACCTCCATCAGGACCATCCGGGATCAGTTCTCGCCCGAGCTGGTGATAATAGAATCCTCCGGTGTGGGTTATCCCTTCAACATCCAGGAGAATCTGTCATATTCCCTGGGCCTGGATTCCACCATCATCAGCGTGGTGGACGCCAGCCGCTGGAAGAGGCTCTTCATCCCGATGCATATGATGTTCCAGGATCAGCTGAAAAAGACCGATTATCTGCTGATCAACAAGACGGATATCGCAGACCGGGACGCCATAAACACGGTGCATGAGCAGGTGAAGGAATTCTGCCAGCCCCGCATCGTTTATGAGGTGAGCGCCATCAACGGTATTGACCGGGAAATACTCTCCGAAATGATGAGCTGAAATGATTTGAACCTGAAAAAACAATAAACGTCGAAAGGAAAAAAGTATATGAAAATGAAGACAGATCTCCTGAAGGATTTTGTGGACGGTGTCGCCAGGGACGGTCTCGGAGTACACGGAGTGGTGGTCCGCCAGCACGGCGAGATCCTCGATCAGCATGACATCCTGGAGGAGGGAAGGATACAGCTCTTCTCCGCCAGCAAGACCTGGACTGCCATGGCGGTGGGCATCGCGATGCATGAAGGACTGTTCAGAATAACGGACACACTTACGGATCTTCTGGGAGAAGATCTTCCTGAAAAGGTTCCGGAAGGATACGACCGCATAACCGTGGAGAGACTGCTCACCATGAGCACCGGTCATGCCCAGTGCCCCATCACCGTGATGCAGGAGAGGATGATGAAAATGGATCCTCCTCCCTTCGGAGGAGACCGCGCGAAGCTGCATGACCTGTGGTATGACGCCTTCTTCGATCTTCCCCTCACCTACGCGCCGGAGGACAAGCACTTCGTATACAACAACGGGGCCAGCTACATGCTCTCCATCATAGTGCAGAAGAAGTCGGGCCTGACCCTCAGGGATTACCTGATGCCCAGGATCTTCGAGCCTCTGAAGATAGAGGATCCCGAATGGGATATGGAGATACAGGGCCACTGCCTGGGAGCTCTGGGACTGCACCTGACGACGGAAGAGCTCTCCAGAGGAGGGCAGCTTCTTCTTAACGGAGGAAAATGGAACGGTGTCCAGCTCATTCCCGAGGACTATGTGAAGGCCATGGGCGAAAAGCAGGTGGACAACGATTTCGGTGAGGGAGACATCGAGGCCCGTCAGGGATACGGATATCAGATGTGGAGATGCACCTATCCCGGAGCATACAGGATGGACGGCATGTTCGGTCAGTTCAGCATCCAGCTGCCCGACAAGGACGCCGTCGTGGCCATCACCTCCCGTGAGACGAACAATACCTGCGACATCCTCAGGATGGTATGGAACACCATCGTTCCGAAACTCTGAGAGAGTACATTTTAAAGGTGTGCCGGATATTTCCGGTACACCTTTTTTACGCTTCGGATCATAACGGATCCAAGTACTCCTCATAATGCTCTCTGAAGCATCCGGACGGCAGTCCGTAAATTGCATTCAATTTTATTTATGTGTGTTTTACCCTTAAAATCTAGCTTATTTATCATATATATTGTTTTGTAAACGATATACACAAAAAGGGTGATACAAATTTGTAAGATGCCCCCTTTTATTTGACATTCGACGGTCCGGAGTGGTATTATCATAGTATATAAATCTTATCTTACGGGGTAACAAAATGATCAAAAAATGGAATTCCATGAGCCTGATCCTCAGGATCAGCATCGGACTGCTCATCGGTGCAATCCTCGGTCTCATCCTGCCGTCCTGGACATGGCTGAGCATCCTCGGGACCCTCTTCGTGGGCGCGCTGAAAGCGATAGCGCCTGTGCTGGTGTTCGTGCTCGTATCGGCTTCTCTGGCGAACGCCAAGGGAGGCAACGCGTCCAAGTTCCGTAC
>CADBPP010000144.1 GCA_902796565.1 uncultured Eubacteriales bacterium
AGCTGAGCACCTGACAGGTTCATACCATAGAAATATCCCCCCGTTCCATAAAGGACCGGGGGGATCGTTTTGTCAGTTCGTTCCGAGGATCCGGGAAAGTATCTCCCTGTCTATCCCTTCTGCGAGGCAGACGTGATAGATCTTCGCACGGGGCCCGCAGAAGCTCTGTACGCTCTCGTGCACCGCTGCGAGCTCCTCTTCGCTCACTAGGTCGGTCTTGTTTATCAGGACCGTATCGGCTTCCTTCAGCTGGAAGGGCAGAAGATGCTCCATGGGCCTTAAGAGGCGCATCCAGCGTTTCGCGTCCACCAGGCAGCAGATGCGGGGATCGATCTCCAGAACGTCGTGAAGGTTCTCCTTCACGTTCTGGGGGAAGGCCATGCCCGTGGCTTCCATGATGAACCACTCCGGGGCCATGTCCCGCTCTATCGCCTGCACCGTCAGGGCCAGTTCCCCGGCCAGGGTGCAGCACACGCATCCGGCGAACATGCCGGTGACGCTGTATCCGCTTCCGGAAAGGGTGGTGTCGTCTATGCCCACCTGCCCTATCTCATTCTCCAGTATTACTGTTTTCTCAATGCCGAGTTCCCGGCGCATGTAAGATGTCAGTTCCAGCAGCAGGCTCGTCTTTCCCGAGCCCAGAAATCCGCCGATAATAAGAAAGCTCATGATCAGTCTTCGTCCTTGTATCCGTAAACCTTTCTTCCGTACCAGTGAGCCTCGTCACGCATGATCTGATAGGCTCTCTTCACCGCAGTGTCTCCCACCGCGCCGATGGGGAATCCCGCAAAGGCGTAGCCGCCGTGGACGGAGCATTCATCGATGGTGTCGCGGATGTCCTGACGGAATTCTTCCTCGTCAAAGTCGGGGTATCCCTTCGGGATGTGCTGCGCCCATCCCCAGTGTCCGACGAAGGACATTTTGCCCTTGAACTTCTCCTGGCAGGCCACGATGTCGTTGCTCTCCTGGAAGGGCTCCGTCACCCTGACTCCCCATTCATACATGAAGTCAAGGAAGGGGGTGGTGTTTCCGCAGTTGTGGAAGAGCACGGGCACTCCGTTCTCCCTGGCGGGCTCCGCCAGCTTCATGTAGATGGGAAGGAACACTTCCTTGTAGACCGCGGGTGAGAAGAAGGGAGCGAGCTTGGCGCAGGTATCGTCCGCCATGGACCAGAAATCGGGCTTTACGATCTCAAAGGCCTTTTTGTAGTAGGGCATGATGTGATCCACCATGGCATTGAGCATGGCGCTGACTTCATCCGGATCCTCCATCAGGGCGCACAGGCCTCCCTCGAAGCCCATGAGGGCCACCAGCTCCTGGAAGGGGCCGAAATGGGGACCGAAGGACAGGCAGCTCTGGGTACGGTCTATCCTCTTTAAGTTGTCCTCGTACGCCGCGTTGATGTCCACGTCCAGCGCCTCCGGGAACTTGATGACCTTCGTCCAGTCACCGATGTCCTCCAGGATGTTGATACGGGTATCCGGCATCATCGCGTCGACGACGGATGAGGGCTTGGCGTAGGGAACGCCCCACATGTCGGTGCCTCCCTGACGGGCGGTATCCTCAAAGAAGGATATACGGGCGCCCTTGACGGCGCACTCTCCCATGTAGGGATCGCCCAGGATGCTGTAGAAGGGCACATAGTAGGGGAACTCCCCTTTGCCGAGCTTCAGAAAATTCTCTTTTGGTGTAACTTTTGCCATTAAAAAACCTCCCAAATTTTTTGTTGCATCAGTAATGTGTCTGAGATCATCGGACACTAAATTTGATTAATGTTTTACATATACAGTATATTCCAAAAGGTATTATATATGCAACACAAAAATACAAATATGAGCCCTTAACAGACCGGAGAAAGTGATACAGTTGCCTGAAAAGCAAAAAAAACACGCGGTAAAGCGTGTTTTTGGAACGATAACGATTTTTTCGGACTCACTCCTTTTCCGCCGTCACGGCGCTTCCGCTCCCGAAGACGCATACCAGCATCTTCGTCTTCTCCTCGCCGGTCACCTGGGTGGTGGCATACTTGAAGTCCACTCCCATAAGGGCATTGCCTCCCGCTCTGAAAACGGCTTCCTTGAGTTCCATCAATACAGTGGATCTCAGTTCAGATACAGCCGACGTCACCGCCTCCGTTGTGATAAATATCTCTTCACTTAAGTCCCATGGCAAAGACGACAAAGGCCAGAAGGGGCATGAAGACCCAAGACAGGTATCTTCCAGTGATCTCCCAGTCCGAAGGCTCCGCTTTTTCAGGCTCCCGGATCCT
>CADBPP010000145.1 GCA_902796565.1 uncultured Eubacteriales bacterium
CGTATGGAGCGAGGTCCGTGACTACGCCGGGCTCTTCTATGACGAGCTTTTCAGCATACTCGACAGCTATCCCGATACCTTCGATCCTAAGGAGATAAAGGCTATACTCACAGAGTACTTAAGCGTATTCGATATAGGTGACGACCAGAACGCGTGGTTCGACAAGATAAAGGCCCTCAGCGAGAAGTTCGGCTACGCTTCCGACATGAAGGCTTACAGGGAGGACCCGTCAGCATTTAAGGGTTCCGTCGCCGATTTGAGCATGTTCCTCAGGATAGCCGTGACCGGAAAGATGTCCTCCCCGGACATGTACACGGTCATGCAGATCCTCGGTGAGGAGAGGACCCTCGGGCGCATCAGAGACATGATAGGAAAGCTAAATTAAATTTTGCTAAAAAAGCCTTACCCTATTGCAATATTCATTTACTGATGTTATATTCACAGTAGATCAAAACTATTTGGAGGTATACACATGGCATACGTTATCGGTGATGAGTGCGTTTCCTGCGGCACCTGCGCAGATGAGTGCCCTCAGGAGGCAATCTATGAAGGTCCTGATCATTACATGATCGATCCCGAAAAGTGCGTGGATTGCGGTACATGCGCAGAGACCTGCCCGTTAGAGGTTCCCACACAGGAATAATCTAAAAGCGATGTCTAAAGGTTTCTCATTTGAGAAACCTTTTTTTTATGTTAAAATTTTCTCATGGAACTTGAAAGCGGATACAGGCTGGACGATCTGATGATCGGCGGCTTCAGGCTCATTCAGAATACGAGACAGTTCTGCTTCGGAACGGACAGCGTGCTTCTCGCGGACTTTGCCGTCGCCCATACGAAGGGCCGGGACCGCGTGGCGGAGCTATGCTGCGGAAACGGCGCCGTATCCGTCCTGATGCTGGCAAGAAGGACCGAAAATCATATCACGGGCTTCGAGCTGCAAAGGGACGTGTGCGAATTATGTGAGAGAAATATAGAGCTAAACTGCCTCGGGGAACACATGGACGTGGTTAATACGGACCTGAAGCTAATCGGGGCGGAGCATTACAATACCTATGACGCCGTGGTGGTGAATCCTCCCTACTATTCTCCCGGAAGAGGCCCCAGGATCGAGGATGAGAACAGAAGGCTCTCCAGGGAAGAAGGGACGGCGGACCTTTCCGACATAGTCACTGTGGCAAAGAAGATGCTAAAGACCAAAGGAAAGCTCATCATGGTATACCGCGCTTCCCGCCTCGGGGAGCTGACGGAGGCTCTCGCCTCCGCGGGCTTTGCCCTGAAAACTTTAAGGTGCGTCCACTCGAAGGCTGGCTCTCCCGCTTCCCTGGTGCTGGTATCCGCCTCCAAGCTCGGGGGAGCCTGGTGCGACATAGAGCCCCCGGTGATCATCTACAATGACGACGGGAGCTACACGAAGGACCTTCTTAAGATATATCACATGGACGGGGAGGAAGACATATGAAAAAGCTCACGATCCTTGTGGACATGGACGATACCATCGAGCAGCTCCTTAACGCCTGGATCGCCGCGGTGAACTCTAAGTTCGGCACCGCGGTCACATACGACGACATAAAAAGCTGGGACGTTTCAGAGGCTTTTCCGGGTCTTTCCCGCTCCGACGTATACGACGTCATAATGGAGGACGATTTCTGGGACAGTGTAGAGCCCGTCCCCGGAGCGGCGGAAGCCCTCAGGCGCTTCATGGACGAGGGCCACAGGGTGTACATCGTCACAGCGACGCCCTACCAGTCGGTGAAGCCGAAGATGGAAAAGCATCTTTTCAGATATTTTCCCTTCCTCTCCTGGGACCAGGTCATAATCACATCCAATAAGCACCTCATAGCAGGGGACGTCCTCATAGACGACGGTGTACATAACCTAACCGGAGGGGTCTACAGAAAGATCCTCATGGACTCCGCCAACAACCGCGCCTTCGATACTTCGGGCACGGACATCACCAGGGTCATGGACTGGGACGAGGCGGTTAAAGCGGTGGAAGCCATGGCCGCGGAAGAATAACAGAATTGTTTGAACATTTTTTTGCGATTTCAATAATATGTGGTAAACAGACTTTTTTTCTGTTACAATTATTACATGGGGGAATCATGACGCCTCCCGCGTCAAAGCACACATCGCACCCTTGGGGGTGAACGGACATCACCGCGAAGGCTTCAAATCAAAACGGAGACGCACTATTGGAAAAGAAAACAGACAATCTGAACGAACTTAAAGAAAAATTCGGGGCGCTGATCGCCGGAGCCCGGGAACAGGCCACAGAGAAGGGGCCGCTGCGTTTCGAAGAGCTGGCGGACATGCTGGAGCCCCAGAACCTGTCGGCGGACGAGACCAGCTTCATCACCGATTACCTGGTGTCCGAGGGCATCGTGGATAATCTTACCAACGAGTCCACGGACATGGACATCGCAGAAGCGGAGGACATGGATTCCACCGACGCGGTGAGGCTCTACCTCCGCGACGCCGCCCGCTATCAGCTTCTTTCCGCAGAGGAGGAGACCATCCTTGCCCAGAAGATATCCGACGGGGACGAGGAAGCACGCAAGAAGCTCATATGCTGCAACCTCAGGCTCGTGGTATCCATCGCCAAGCGCTACCAGGGAAGGGGACTACCGTTTCTGGATCTTATCCAGGAGGGCAACCTCGGCCTCATAAAGGCGGTGGAGAAGTTCGATTACACCAAGGGCTACAAGTTCTCCACCTACGCCACATGGTGGATCCGCCAGGCGGTATCCCGTTCCATAGCGGACGATTCCAGGCTCATAAGGATCCCGGTGCACATGTTCGAGCTGATAAACAGCATCAGCAAGGTCTCCAAGACCCTCAACCAGCAGCTGGGCCGCGACGCCACGGACGAAGAGATCGCCGAGATACTGAAGATCACCCCGAAGAAGGTGAAGGAAGCCAGAAAGTACGGCGAGAACGTGGTGTCACTGGATACTGCCGTCAGCGAGGAGGACGACGGAAGGCTCGGGGACTTCATCCCGGACGAGAGCACTCCTTCTCCGGAGGACGAGGTCACGATATTGATGCTTCGCGAGGCCATCGAAGCCACATTGAAGACCCTCGATCCCAGGGAGGCGGAAGTACTGAGGCTGCGTTTCGGCATAGGTCAGGACAGGGCATACACCCTGGACGAGATAGGAAAGCAGCTGGGGGTCACCAGGGAGAGGATCAGGCAGATCGAGACGAAGGCCCTAAGAAAGATCCGAAACCCCTCCAGGGCGAAGAACCTCATGGAATTCTACAAGTAGCAGAAAGCCCGCTTCGCGGGCTTTTTAAGTTAAAGAAAGGTTAATTACAGCTTACCGGGTGAGGTTTTTGCCCTGATATCATTGACAAAAGCTCCCCGAGGTGTAAAAATAAGCTGACAGGATGAGGAGGATAAAAATGTTAAAGAACCTTTTGGCATCGATATTCAGAAAAGATCCCGACCGTCCGGGCCTGTCCGGGGCGAAGATAATAACCGTCATCGTGGTCTTCGCTGTGATACTCACAGTGATCAATTCCTTCGAAGTGATACCCACCGGCTACAGCGGCGTGAAGATAACCTTCGGCCAGGTGTCCGACGTGACCTTATCCCCTGGCTTTCACTTCATAGTGCCCTATGCCCAGACGGTGAAGCTGGTGAACAACAAGCAGCAGGACAAATTGTTCAGTACCCAGATCTGGGGCGAGACGGCGGAGATGACCACGGTCTACGCCCAGGATGTGGTCATAACCTACCGCATCTCCTCGGACAAGTCCGCCTACATCTACGCCAACATCTCCGCGGATACGGACGACCTTATAAGCTATGACCTGGTGGCTTCAGCACTGAAGGCGGCCATGAAGGAACTGGAAGTAAAGGACGTCACGAACCGTGGGAAGATAGAGCCCCTGGCCTGCGAGAAGCTGGCAGCCCAGGTGGACACCAAGTACGGTCCCGGGGTCATCACTGTCATCAAGGTCACCATCAACCAGATGGACTTCGAGGAGAGCTACAACCAGGCGATAGCCGAAAAGCAGATCGCCCAGCAGATCTACGAGAAACAGCAGATCGAGAACCAGACCATCATCGAGAGGGCCCAGGCGGAGGCGGACGCCCTGCTCATCAAGAGCAAGGCGGAGGCGGAGGCCAACGAGATACTGAACAAGTCCCTCAACGGATACATACTGGAATACATGAAGATAGAGAAGTGGGACGGCCACCTGCCCCAGGCCACAGGCACCCAGCCCTTTATCATGATAGAATAACAGGAGAGGACAGAGATAAATGCTCTTTCATACCATCAGAGCCGCGGGGATCTTCATCGTGGTGATGATCATATATCTTCTAATAAAAAGACCGGAGCACTTCAGGTGGAGGGACTTTCTCTCCTGCGTTTACTGGGTGTACGTGATCACTCTGCTGCTCATGGTGTTCCAGTCTGACCAGCCCATAGGGGAGATCCCCGTGAGCTTTAAGGAGCGTATCGCCAGCGGGGAGAGGATAAACCTCATACCCTTCAGGACGATAGTAAGCTTCCTCCTCTACGGAGGCTACGACGACACCATGGTGAACATCCTCGGGAACATCCTCATCTTCATCCCCTTCGGGATAGGCGTGGTGTACCTCTCGAACCGGGGAGTGAGCGTGAAGAAGAACCTGATCTTCTGCCTTCTCTTCCCGCTCTTCATAGAGACGGTGCAGCTCTTCATAGGAAGGAACGTGGATATCGACGACGTGATACTGAACTTCACGGGAGGCTTCATAGGGGTCCTTATCGCCTGCGGCCTCGCGAAGATATCGCCCTTCTTCAGGCAGCTGACACAGAAATGACAAACGATAAGTACGGCTTGAAGGCCGCGCGCAGAGCGCCTCAGTTCTCGAAGCGTTAATCAGACCCAACAAGGTAAACGTCAAATAAGATAGTGTATTCAACAGAAATATCACATATGCGATAATTGAGCCAAAAGTGCAACTGTACTTTTGGCACATTTACTC
>CADBPP010000146.1 GCA_902796565.1 uncultured Eubacteriales bacterium
AAGGTATTCATACCGGAGGCCACCGTCGTCTTCAAAATAGAAGAATATACCGACATGATCGGTAAGACCATACCGGAGCACGACACCAAGTATTTCGTCAAATACGACCATCACAGCGACACCCATACCATGGACATCACGGATATCGCCGTTCTTGACGTATCGATCTACAAGCGCTGGATAAACTTCGAGGACAATGAGACACCGGAATCCGTGTATCTGATGCTGGTGAGCAAGGTGCAGGACGAATACGCCGAAGCCGCGGGAGTCGAGGCCGTAAACATATATACCCCGGTGCTCACCGCCGTATACGGACAGAGATTCGACCTTTTCGATGTATCGGGCCTCAGCGACCAGGTCGCCAGCGGCATAAAGTCGGTGATGGGCGAAAGCTTTGTCAGTGCAGCCGTTTCCGGCATAGTAAAAATGGCCGTCGGGAAATACACGAAACTCGGCCTCGCCGTGGCGGAAGCCAGCGGCAAAGGCAACAACCCGCTGACAAGGTGGCGTGTGGTCATGGGAGTCAAGAAATACGGCGGCTTCGGCGTGCCCATGGAGTTCGCCGGGACGGAGCTGGTTACGGGACTGATGGAGGTGGCCCTGGACGCCATCATTGCTGAATTGGGCCTGAGCATCAGCGTGCCGGTGATGTACAACCCCAACGGAGGCTACTGGAGCATCAAGGGATATGCGCTGAACCTCTTCAAGGACTACGAACTCACCTGCAACGTGATCAACATCAAGTTCCACGGGGACGACGATATCGACAACGTGATAAGCGGCACCAAGTACTGGGAGGGCGACGATGAGGACAGCAGGCCCGACAGCGTCGTGCTGCACGTCTACGTCAAGGACGATAACAGCAAGAAGGAAGTCACAGGCTCCCCCGTCACTGTCACGAAGGATGACGGCTGGAAATGGTCACTGGAGATCCCCCTGGGAGAATACGTGACCGTTGAAAAGGAAGGCGAAGAGAGCGCGTCCATCCGTAAGAAGGAGGTCGTCATAGAGGAAGAGGTGCCGGAAGGATACACCGCCAGCTATGAGGGCTATGACGTGACCAACACCTACTCGCCCGAAAAGACCAGTGTGAACGTGAAAGCGGCATGGAACGACCGCGACGACAAGGACGGAATACGTCCAGCGTACGTCAGGGTAAAGCTCCTGGCCGACGGAGAGGATACCGGAAAGACCATCACGGTATCCGGCTCCCAGGGCTGGAGCGGCACCTTCAGCGATCTTGACAGGAAGAAGGGCGGACGGGATATCACATATACAGTGGAAGAGATCACGGACTCGGTCATCACGGGAACGGACGGTGAAGGGACCTATGCATTCGCCGTCACCGGCAGCGCGTCCTCCGGCTTCACCGTCACGAACACCCATACCCCGGTGACGGTCACCGTCAGCGGCTCCAAGACCTGGGACGACGATAATGACGCCGCAGGCATGAGACCGGATAAGATAGTCATAAGGCTCAAGGCCGACGGAAAGGAGATCACCGCAAAGTCCGTGGGCGCATCCGACGGATGGAGGTGGAACTTCACGGATCTGCCGAAATATTCCGGAGGCAAAGAGATCACATATACCGTGACCGAGGATACGGTGGAGGGCTACACCTCTTCCGTGGCAGGCTACGACGTGACGAACACCTACGCTCCCGGAAAGACCCAGGTCACTGTGACCAAGGCCTGGAACGACGGAGATGACGCGGACGGGATCCGTCCCTCCTACGTTACCGTAAAGCTCCTGGCGGACGGTACCGACACCGGAAAGACCCTGGTGCTCTCGGAAGCGGCGGGCTGGAGCGGCAGCTTTACCGATCTCGACAGGGAAAAGGACGGCGAGACCATCGTCTATACCGTGGAGGAGATCACCGACTCAGTCATCACGGGAACGGACGGCGACGGTACCTATGCCTTCACCGTCACCGGCGACTACCTCATGGGCTACACCGTGACCAACATCCATACCCCCGTTAAGGTGAACATCAGCGGTGCCAAGACATGGGATGATGAGGACAATTCCGCCGGCATGCGGCCGGATAAGATAGTCATAAGGCTCCTGGCGGACGGAGGGGAAGTTTCCGTCAGGACCGTCACCGCCGAAGACGGCTGGAAATGGAACTTTGACAACAGACCCAAGTATTCCGGCGGCAAAGAGATCGTCTATACCATAACGGAAGACGCAGTGGAGGGATACACATCCTCCGTGAGCGGCTATGACGTGACCAACACATATACTCCGGGAAAGACCCAGGTCAATGTGACCAAGGTCTGGAATGACGGGAATGACGCGGACGGCATCAGACCGGGTCTTGTCACCGTGAAGCTCATCGCTGACGGAGAGGATACCGGAAAGAGCCTCGTGCTCTCCGATGCCGCGGGCTGGAGCGGCACATTCACCGATCTCGACGCGAAAAAGGACGGATCGGACATAGTCTATACCGTGGAGGAGCTTACCGACAGCGTCATCACCGGCACCGACGGTGATGGTACATACGCATTCGCCGTCAGCGGCGACGCGTCGAGAGGCTACACGGTAACGAACACCCACACCCCGGTCAGGACCGCCGTCAGGGGCGTCAAAACCTGGGACGACGCAGACAACGCCGACGGCATGCGGCCGGATAAGATAGTCATAAGGCTGAAGGCCGACGGAAAGGAGATCTCCTTCAGGACCGTCACCGCCGCAGATGGCTGGCAGTGGAACTTCGAAGACCTTCCGAAGTATTCGGAAGGAAAAGAGATCGTCTACACCATAACGGAAGACACGGTGGAGGGCTACACCACCAGGGTGGACGGCTACGACGTGACCAACAGCTATGTTCCCGGAAAGACCCAGGTCAGTGTGACCAAGGTCTGGGACGACGGAGACGATGCCGACGGTATCCGTCCCGCCTATGTGACCGCAAGGCTCCTGGCGGATGGAACGGACACGGGAAAGACCCTGGTCCTCTCCCGCTCAGAGGGCTGGAGCGGCGCCTTCACGGATCTCGATACGAAGAAGGACGGATCTGACATAGTCTACACTGTGGAGGAGCTCACCGACAGCGTCATCACCGGAACGGACGGTGAGCGTACCTACGCCTCCGTCGTCACGGGGAACGCTGCAGCGGGCTTTACCATCATCAACACCCACACCCCCGGGACCGTCACCATAAGCGGTCACAAGACCTGGGATGACGCGGACGACTTTGACGGCATGAGGCCGGATAAGATAGTCATAAGACTGAAGGCCGACGGAAAGGAGATCTCTTTCAGGACCGTCACCGCCGAAGACGGCTGGAGATGGACCTTCGAAGACCTCCCGAAGTATTCGGAAGGAAAAGAGATCGTCTACACCATAACGGAAGACACGGTGGAGGGCTACACCACCAAGGTGGACGGCTACGACGTGACCAACAGCTATACTCCCGGCAGGACCCAGGTCACGGTGACCAAGGTCTGGAACGATGATGATGACCGTGACGGGATCAGGCCCGATAGCATAACGGTAAAACTGATTGCGGACGGCACCGATACCGGAAAGACCCTGGTGCTCACCGAAGCCGAAGGCTGGAGCGGGACATTCACGGATCTGAACACGAAAAAGGACGGAGCCGACATCGTGTACACGGTGGAAGAGCTCACAGACTCCGTCATCACCGGCACCGACGGTGAAGGCACCTATGCTTTCGCGGTAACGGGAGACGCGTCAAAGGGCTTCACCGTCATCAACACCCATACGCCCGCAAGGATCACCATCAGCGGTTCAAAGATATGGGTCGATGAGAACGATTCCGCAGGAATTCGGCCCGGCAGTATCGTCATAAGGCTCAGAGCCGGCGGTGAGGAGGTATCCGTCAGGACCGTCACAGCCGATGACGGCTGGAGTTGGATATTTGAGGATCTCCCGAAGTATTCGGAAGGAAAAGAGATCGTCTATACCATAACCGAGGACACGGTGGACGATTACACCACATCCGTGGAGGGCTTCGACGTGATCAACACCTACGCTCCCGGCAGGACCCAGGTAACGGTGACCAAGCTCTGGGATGACCGGGACGATGCCGACGGGATCAGACCTGAATACGTTACGGTAAAACTGCTGGCGAACGGCTTAGACACCGCAAGGACCCTGGTGCTCTCCGAAGAGGGGAACTGGAGCGGGACGTTCAGTGATCTGGATACGAGAAAGGACGGAGCAGACATCATATACACGGTGGATGAAGTCACCGACTCAGTCATCACCGGCACCGACGGAGAGGGCACATATGCCTATGCCGTCACCGGGGACGCGTCGAAGGGCTTCACCATCATCAACACCCATACGCCCGTCATGTGCACCATCACCTATGTCCTCAACGGAGGCAGCTACGGCGGAAGCACCGATGACATAGTCGAGCGCTACAGCAGGGGGACGGTGATAAGCATCCATCCCGCGCCTGTGAGGGACGGCTACGTCTTCACCTACTGGCAGGGCTCCGAGTATCATCCCGGTGATCCCTACACAGTGACTGAAGATCACGTCTTCACAGCCCAGTGGAGGGAAAAGACATCTCCTCCGGACGATCCGAAGACATGGTTAGGCAGCCACATGTACCTGCTCATAGCCATGATCTCACTGTCTGCCGCGGGGATCTTCCTGATAAGCAATGACAGAAAAAGACGCGTGAACTGATACGCGTTTCAGAAAAGGAGCCGTACCGCTCCGGCACTGCCGGATCCGGTACGGCTCTTTTTCCGTATCCGTCATAGGCTGTATCATTCCCTGCTCGATACAGCGGGACATGCTTCTCATTGCTTTCTCAGCTTATCTGCATGCAATTTTAATGTGTTAAGCGTGTCTAACCGCGAAGGAGATGTGCTATAATTAATTGATGAAAAAGATTTTTTATTCGGGAGTGGAACATGATCGATTTCGTCAATGTTTCTATGCAGTATGAAGGCGAGGAAGGATATGCCCTCAAGGACATCAACCTGAGCATTGATCAGGGTGAATTCGTGTTCCTGGTGGGAAAGAGCGGAGCAGGAAAGTCCACTTTCATAAAGCTCCTGCTCAGGGAAATGATACCCACCGAAGGCACCATCACCATCTCGGGCACAGACCTGGACAAGATCAGCGACAGGAAGCTCCCCTTCTACCGCAGGAAGATCGGAGTGGTCTTCCAGGACTACAAGCTTCTGGAGAACCGTACCGTGTTCGACAACGTGGCCTTCGCCATGGAGGCGGTCCAGACGGATCCGAAGACCATTGCCAGGATCGTGCCCAAGATCCTTTCGATGGTGGGTCTGAGGGACAAATCCAGGAAGTTCCCGGAGAGCCTCTCCGGAGGAGAACAGCAGAGGGTCGCGATAGCCCGCTCCATAGTGAACAATCCCCGCATCCTCATCTGCGATGAGCCCACGGGCAACCTGGACCCGGTCACCAGCTCCGGTATCATGAACCTGCTTCTGGACATCAACAAACTGGGTACCACAGTCATTATAGCCACCCATGACATCACCATGGTGGACAGGCTCAGAAAGAGAGTGCTGTCGCTGCAGAAGGGTCAGCTGGTGGGAGACAGGGTAGGAGGATATTACAATTGAAACTGTATACGCTCAAAGTTTTTTTCAGGGACGCAGTCAATAACATACGCCGCAACTCCGTTATGAGCGTGGCCAGCATCCTCTCGGTGGTGAGCGCGCTGGTCATCGTGGGCGTGGTCCTGTCCCTGGCCATAAACATCAACTTCCTTACGGACAACATCGAGGCCAATCTTCAGCTGAAGGTATACCTTGAGGACTCCATCCCTTCAGTGGTGCAGGAAGAGGTCTACAAGGGGCTGCTTTCCTGTGAAGGAGTCGGGGATGTGGAATACCAGTCCAAGGCGGAGGCCCTCCAGAGCTTCCGGGCCACCCTGGGGGAAAAGAACGCAGCCATCATCTCCAGCTACACCGAGGAGAACTCCCCCCTTCCTGCCGCCTTCATAGTCACCTTCGAGGACGCGTCATACATAGATACGGCATACCAGAAGGCTGTGGCCATGGAAGGCGTGAAGGATGCCGTATACGGGGAGGAGACCGTAAGAAGGCTGTTGAAGTTCAACGTATTCATCAACACCATAACCTGGGTAGTGTTCGCGATACTGTCACTGATCGCGGTGTTCATCATATTCAACACCATCAAGCTGACGGTATTCTCCAGAAGAAACGAGATCTCCATCATGAAATATGTGGGAGCCACCGACTGGTTCATACGCTTCCCCTTCCTGATCGAAGGGACCCTTCTAGGCTTGTGCGGGGCCTTCTTCTCCATACTTCTGCTGAGGAATCTCTATTACTACGTGGTGGGTCTCATAGCAGGAAGCGCTGCAGTGCTTCCCTTCGGTTCATCCCTGGCCCCCGCGTCACTGGTGTTAAAGCAGATATCACTGATCTTCCTCATTTACGGCATCCTTCTCGGAGCCGTTGGAAGCAGCTTCTCCATAAAGAAATTCCTGAAGGTCTGAGAGGTTTTTAATGAAAAGGAAAAGGACCCTGAGGATATTGTCATTGCTGCTGACGCTCCTGATGATCTTCTCCATGGTGCCCATGATGGCGCTGGCAGAGGATGACGGATCCACCAGCATCGAGGACATGACTGAAGAGGAACAGAGGGAAAGGCTCAAGGAACTGGAAGCCACCATCCAGATGTACCGGGACAATGCCAACGAGCAGGCCAAGTACGCTGAAGCCCTGCAGGAGGAGATCCAGATCCTGGACAAGCAGATATCAAAGGTGGAAAAGGAGATAGTCGACCTCAACACCAAGATAAACGCCACCCAGCTCAAGCTGGATACCGCCCAGGTGAATCTGGACAAGGCAACGGCTGACAAGGTAGCCTACCAGAAACAGCTGGAGGAAAGGATGGTCGCCATGTACATGTACGGCGACAACGGTTACCTGGAAGTGCTGTTCGGCTCGGAAAGCTTTTCGGATTTCATCTCGAGAGCCACGGCCATATCCTCCATAATCGCTTATGACAACGAGATAGCCAGAAGGCTGAGGGATACGGAGAACCTCATCGAGGCTCAGAAGCTCCTTATCGAGGAGCAGAAGCTCGCGCTGGACGAGATGATGGTACAGCTCAGGGCCAAGGAGTCTGATCTCGAGGATCAGATGGCCATCAAGAACGACGCCGTCACCCAGGTGGCCGCCCTGAAGGATTACTGGGCTGCCCAGGCAGAAGCCCTCAACGACGAGGCATTCGAACTCAGGAAGATCCTCGCGGAAAACAATTCCGCCGGAGACTTCGCCAACAACTACACCACGTTCCTGTGGCCCACCCCGGGTTACTACTGGATAACCGACTACTTCGGATGGAGGATATGCCCCTTCCACGGATACGAGTGGCATACCGGCCTCGACATCGGAGCCCCGAGAAACGCTAAGGCCATCGCCCCCGCCAACGGGAAGGTCATCAGGGCCTCCTGGTACGGCGGATACGGCAACTGCATCATCCTGGATCTGGGAAGGGATGAGAAGGGCAACACATACAAATGCCTGTACGCCCACCTGAACTCCTACGCCGTGGACGTGGGAGACGTGGTCATGCAGGGAGAGACCGTGGGTTATGTGGGCACCACGGGAAACTCCACCGGATACCATCTGCACTTTGAGATCATCCTCAACGGTGTGGAGCAGGATCCTCTGGAATGGCTCACGAAATGATGACAATGATCGAACGGGCCCCGACGGGGCCCGTTTTCGGAAAGGGATAAAACATGTGCGGAAGATATCTTTTCCCTGATGAGAACAGCAGGACATTCATAACCAGAATGCTCGCGGCCCTCAGAAAGAGGGGCGCCGATCCTGCCACCGGGGAGCTTTCCCCGGGCTGCATGGCGGCGGTGCTGGCGAAAAACAGAAAACAGGAAACGGACGCCTTCTGTATGAAATGGGGCTACAGCCTCGAGGGAGGAGGCCTGGTCTTCAACTCCCGCAGCGAGAGCGCCTCTCAGAAACGCATGTTTTCGGAAGGCATGCGCTCCCACCGGTGCCTCGTGCCTGCGGCGGGATACTATGAATGGGAAAAGACCGATGGCGGAAAGAAGAAGTATCTTATACGTCCCGGGAAGGACACAGTGTTCTTCATGGCGGGGATCTACCGCATGGAGGAGTCCGGAGCCGTATTCTCGATACTGACAAGGGACAGTTCCCCATCCATCTCATTCATCCATGACCGCATGCCCGTGATCTTCACGGAAAAGACCGCCGGGATGTGGCTGGACCTGAGCAGGGATGCGGATTCGGTGATAAGTTCAGCCGAGAGCCTGATGGAATACGAATCCATGTAAAAAAGAAGAAGGAGGTTTCCTTCTTCTCGTTTTTTTGATTTGCTTCTATCAGCCCGGGACTTTAAGTCATGAGCGGTCCGCGCCGCTTCTCAGTTCGCGAACAGCGAGTATGTCACCCTGTCGTCACGGACCCTGAGATATACCTTCTTTGTTTCATAGTTTCTGAATTCCACCAGGATGTGGATGGCTTCGTCACCGGTAAAACCGGACAGTTCCGCCATATCGATACAGGCGGCACCGAGCTCCGCCATATTCTCGCCCAGCACGTCCCATTCTTCCGGCTTGTCCAGCGGGATCACGTTGGCGAAGCTGTCATACATATCTATCCACACCGTTACGGTGCGCTCGCTCTCGTCAAAGACGTAATCATACGCGCAGTATTCGTCTGATATCAGATTCTCATTGATGATCTCCTTGAGCACCATGAAATAGTTGCTCTTGAGAAGGTCGTTCACGTCCTTGTATCCCTGGATCGAAATGAGGGTCATATGGGCGTCGGTATACTTGCCCTCCTCTATCTGGGAAAGGGCAAGCTGGTAGGTCTCCTCCGTGGTATCTTTGGCGGTGGCAGCAGGAGTGGTTCCGCCCGGTTTGTAATGGGAAGAATGCGACGAGTTCCCAAAGGGAAGCCAGCCCTGTTCGTATGCGTAGTATCCACCTCCGCCGACGATCGCGGCCACAAGGAGCAGTATCACGGCGATCTTCGCCCCTTTGGACATACCTTTCTTCACAGGAGGCTGATTGCCGTAGATCTGCCGGTTCGGGTAACCCTGCTGATTGGGGTAACCCTGCTGGTTCGGGTAGCCCTGCTGATTGGGGTAACTCTGACGGTTCGGGGAGCCCTGCTGATTCGGATAGCCCTGCTGCGCCGTGTAGCCCTGTTGACTGACATATCCCTGCGGGTTCTGATTACCCTGCTGAGCCGGATGACCCTGCTGATTGTTATAGGCCTGCCGGTTCACATTGGCCTGCTGCTGAGCTCCCCAGTTGAGAAGGCTCCCGCATACCGGACAGTTGCGGTCCGCAGGGCTCACAGGAGCCGAGCATACGGGACATACGTAACCGGTATTTTTCTTTCTCATTTTATACCTCCCATGTTCTTTCTCTTTATAAGACTGCTCCCGCTCATTTCGGCGGGCTTATCTATGCCCATGACATCCAGTACCGTGGGGGCGATGTCCCTGAGAGCTCCGTCTGCGATGCTTTCCACTTCATCGGACATCACGCAGAAGAATACGTCGTTGGTGGTGTGGGACGTTATCGGTTCCCCGTTCTCCATCATTACCTCCGCGTTGCCGTGGTCCGCGGTGATCAGTATCGTATAACCGTCCCTGAGGGAGGCTTCGAAGACTCGGGCCACACATCTGTCCACGGCCTCGACAGCGGCCACGGCGGCGTCAAAGATACCGGTATGCCCCACCATGTCGCAGTTGGCGTAGTTGACCACTATGCATCCGTAATCCCCGCTGTCCATGGCTTCAATGAGTCTGTCGGTGACCTCATAGGCGCTCATCTCAGGCTTCAGGTCGTAGGTGGCTACCTTCGGTGAAGGGATAAGGACCTTTTCCTCCAGGGGATAGCCTTCCTCCACTCCTCCGTCGAAGAAGTAGGTGACATGGGCATATTTCTCGGTCTCAGCGATACGGAACTGCCTTATGCCCCTGCCGGAAAGATATTCTCCCAGGGTGTTTTTCGGGATCTCCGGACCGTAGGCCAGATGAACGTTCGTCAGGCTCTCGTCATACAATGTCATGCACACGAAATATACTTCCGGCATCACCCTTCTCTCAAAGAAAGCGAAGTCCTTTTCGGTGAGGGCGCGGGTGAGTTCTCTTGCCCTGTCGGCCCGGAAGTTGAAGAAGATGACGCTGTCACCGTCCTTCAGGCTCTGGGCTCCATCGATGACACAGGGCACGACGAATTCATCGGTGACGCCCTTTTCGTAAGAGCGGTCCATGGCTTCACAGGCGCTTTGCGCTCTGTCTCCCTCCAGAAGGGTGATCGCATCATAGGCCTTTCTGACCCTGTCATAGTTGCTGTCCCGGTCCATGGCATAGTAGCGTCCGCTGACGGTGGCGATCCTTCCCGTCCCCGTCTCTGACATGTGCTCCTCCAGAAGCTCGATGAAACCCTTTCCCGAGGTGGGCAGGGTATCGCGCCCGTCCATGAAACAGTGGACGAAAACCTTCTCTACCCCTTCCCTTCCGGCCATATCGATAAGCGCGAAGAGATGGGTGAGCTGGGAATGGACTCCTCCGTCGGACACTAGGCCCATCAGATGCAGCGCACCGCCGTTTTCCTTCACCCGCTCCATGGCGGTGAGAAGGACGGGATTAGCGAAGAAGCTTCCATCCCCGATGGCGTTGGAGATGCGGGAAAGATCCTGAAAAATGATCCTTCCCGATCCTATGTTCATGTGTCCCACTTCGCTGTTGCCCATCTGGCCCGCGGGAAGGCCCACGGCTTCACCGCTGCATTTCAGAAGGCTGACGGGATACTTTTCCCGGAGCCCCTTAAGGAAGGGGCTGTCCGAACGGGTCACCGCATTGTATTCGTAATCCTTTCCATGGCCGTATCCGTCCAGGATCATCAGAAGTGCCTTTTGCTCCATTGTGCCTCCGAAAACATGCCGCCGCATCTGCGGCGGCATGCGTTTGAACTTTATGTCTCAGTAATTGATTATGTTGATGAAATCCTCGGTGAGGGCCGCTCCCCCGACCAGGGCACCGTCGATGTCGGGCATGGACATAAGGGATGTGATATTCGATCCCTTGACGCTTCCTCCGTAAAGGATGCTGATCTCAGCTGCGTCGAAGCCCATTTCTGAAAGGCTCTTCCTGATAAAGGCGCATACCTCCTGGGCCTGCTCGTCGGTGGCTGTCTTTCCCGTGCCTATGGCCCAGACCGGTTCATAGGCTATGACCACCGAAGCGGGGGCGACGTCCTCAAGACCTCTTCTGAGCTGGCGGGCTATAACGTCGAAAGTCAGATCCTTCTCCCTCTCTTCCAGGTCCTCTCCCACGCATACCATGGGGATGAGTCCCTTCGCCAGAGCCTTCTTTACCTTGAGATTCACCGTTTCATCCGTCTCCGCGAAGTACTTCCTCCTCTCGGAGTGTCCGATCAGTACGTACTCGCAGCCGCTCTCCAGCACCATGTCCGCGGACACTTCCCCGGTAAATGCTCCGGCATCCTCGAAGTGCATGTTCTGCACGCCGACTTTGACCTTTGTGCCCTTCAGAGCCGCGACGGCCGCAGCAACGGAGAGGTACGGCGGGAATATCACCACCTCATCCTTCGAATCCATGCGGGAAGCGACGGACGAGAGGAATTCGGAGGCCTGGGAGGCGGTCTTGTTCATCTTCCAGTTTCCGGCGATTATGTTCTTTCTCATGAGAAACTCTCCTTGATCATTCCATTATGGCCACGCCGGGAAGGACCTTGCCCTCCAGCATCTCCAGGGACGCTCCGCCTCCGGTGGAGACGTGGGACATCTTTTCACTCATTCCGAAGGAAGCCACCGCTGCCGCGGAGTCGCCTCCTCCCACCACCGTAACGGCGCCGGATGAAGCCATCGCGGCTATCACGGCCTTCGTTCCGGATGAGAATGCCTCGAATTCGAAAACGCCCATCGGTCCGTTGAAGACCACGGTGGCTGAGGACGCGATCACATCAGAATATATCTTCTCTGTTTCGGGCCCGATGTCAAGAGCCATCAGGTCAGACGGGACAGCATCCGCGGGGCACACGGTGCAGGGTGCGTCAGCGCTGAATTCCGGAGCGCATCTGAGATCCGCGGGAAGGTATACCTCCACTCCCAGCTTCTTCGCGTTGTCCAGTATCTCCAGAGCGAGGGAGAGCTTATCCTCCTCCACCTTTGATGTGCCGGTCTCAAGTCCCTTTGCCTTCAGGAACGTATTGGCCATGGCTCCTCCGATGATGAGCCTGTCGGCCTTTTTGAGAAGGTTGTTTATGAGCTCGATCTTGTCGGAGACCTTGGCTCCTCCCATGATGACCGTGTAGGGTCTTGCGGGATCCTCGAGCCTGTCCTTGAGATAGCTCACTTCCTTTTCCAGAAGCAGTCCAGCGCAGGCGGGGATATAATCAGATACTCCCACGGTGGAAGCGTGGGCGCGGTGGGCGCAGCCGAAGGCATCCAGCACGAAGATATCGGCAAAGGAAGCGAGGTCGCGGGAGAAAGCGGGATCGTTCGCCTCTTCCTCTTCCCTGTAGCGGGTGTTCTGCATCAGCATCACTCTGGCTTCCCCGGCCTTCAGGCGCTCAGCAGCCTTCCTTGTGATCTCTCCGGTGACCTCGGGGTCGTCCGCGAAGATCACTTTCTCTCCCAGGAGCTCCTCCAGCCTCGCGGCCACGGGAGCCAGGGTGAAGGCGGGATCCGGCTTTCCCTTGGGCCTTCCCAGATGGGAACAGAGGATCAGGGACGCGCCGGCGTCAAGGATATATCGGATTGTGGGCACCGTGGCGGTGATCCTCAGATCATCCGTTATCTTCATGTCCTCAGAGAGAGGGACGTTGAAGTCCGCTCTCATAAGGACGGTCTTTCCTTTAAGATCCGTGTCTTTTATAGTCCTCATAAAGAACACAGCCTACTTTCTGCAGACATAGTGCATGAGACGGACCAGCTGGTTGGTGTAGCTCATCTCGTTGTCATACCATGAGACGACCTTGAAGAGCTGCTCGCCGTCGCTCTCGATGACGGAGGTCAGGGCCAGGTCCACCAGTGAGCCGTAGCTCATGCCGATGATGTCGCTGGAAACGATGGGATCCTCGGTGACGCCCAGAGTCTCGTTTGCGGCGGCCTTGAAGGCGGCGTTGATCTCTTCGACGGTGGTCTTCTTCTTGAGCTTGACGGTCAGATCCACCAGGGAACCGGTCTTTACAGGTACCCTGAGGGCATATCCGTCCAGTTTTCCGAGAAGCTGCGGGAGCACCAGGCCCACTGCCGCTGCGGCGCCGGTGGTGGTGGGGCAGATGTTCTCAGCTGCCGCTCTGGCGCGCCTGAGGTCCTTGTGGGGACCGTCCAGGGTCAGCTGGTCGTTGGTGTACGCGTGCACCGTAGTCATGAATCCGTGCTCGATGCCGAAGTTGTCGTCGAGGACCTTGGCAACGGGGGCGAGGCAGTTGGTGGTGCAGCTGGCTCCGGAGATGACTTCCTCGGTACCGTCAAGGATATC